>NZ_JBSWXD010000076.1:0-29019 GCF_056160425.1 Micromonospora sp. ABR4_055 | reverse complement strand
AGGTGAGGATGACGCACGTCACCTCTCGTTTTTCGGTGCGTCCTCCCCCCCCCCCCGGCGGTGGAGTGGTGGTCCATTCTCCGCACCCAGAGCACCCACGACCCTTTACTCGGAACGAGAAAAACCCGGCGAGGAAACCGAGTAACGCCGCGCTGGTCAACGCGCAGATGTCCATGATCCTCATTGACTTCTCTATGAGTGGGGATGGTCGACGCCGTTGAGTGGCTGCCGGCGTTGCACCACGCCGGAGCGGATCAGGGCACTCTTGTAGACGCCGATCGCGGCCATCCGCCCGTCCCGCCCGGCCGACGTGATCGTGGCAAGGATGCCGGCCACCGGGGAATCGGCGTCGTCCAGGCCGTACCGGATGTCGGAGACCCGGACCGTCATCGACCGGTCGCCGAACACCCAGTCGGCCTTACCGAGATGCAGCGTGTCACCGACCCGCAGGAGTTCACCGTTGGCCATCAGTCGTCCCGCCCGTCGTGGACGTATCCGTCTGGCCAGAGTCCGGCGTACTGCAACACCGCCCGCACCCGACGCGCCTTGACCTGATCCCAGCGGTCCAGCACGGCCAACGCGCTGGTGAACGGCGGGCAGAACGCCGGCACGTCACACACCCGGCATTCGGCCAACCGGCTCGGCATGTGCTCGGTGACCGTCTCCCGCGCCCGGTCCAACACGTCGACGTCCGGCCGGTTCCGCATCGCCGCCGCCACCTCGTCCAGCACCGCCTGCTCGGCGTCGACGACCGGCCGTTCGGCGTCCGGCGCGGGTGCCACCGCACGCGTGGCCAGCAGCCGGAAACGTGAGTCCCGCCCGATGTCCGTCTGCCCCGGCGTCCGTCGCGGCAACGGCGGCCGGTCCGGCGTCGGACCCGCGTTGACCATGGGTTGTCGGGTCCGTTGATACCTGTTGTCGGGAACCTGGTTCCTGTTCACGGCTCTCTCCATCGCGGATCAAGGGCGTTTGAAGGATCTTTTGTGGACTCTTCCTGTATGGAGGGGATGCCGGGACCTCTGCGTCAGGTAGCCTAGGGACGTTTACAAACGTCCCAGGAGTGATCAACCATGAACACAGCGCTGCACGTGGCGATGAGCCGAACCGGCATGACACCCGCGACCCTGGCCGGCAAGGTCGGCGTCGACCCCAAGACCGTCGCCCGGTGGCTCGGCGGTCGCGTTCCTCACCCCCGCCACCGCTCGCAGGTCGCCCAGGCGCTGAGAGAAGATGAAGACGTGATCTGGTCCGGCTTGGTCAAACGCGGATACGACCGGGAAATCCGCGCCGCATGGCCGACACGCTCAGCCGTCCCCCGGGAACTCTGGAACGACCTCCTCCACCGCGCCACGTCCCGCATCTGGTGCGCCGGCTACACCTCCTACTTCCTCTGGACCGAGGTCCCCGGCATCACAGCCACCCTGCGCAACAAGGCCGCATCCGGGCTCGACCTGCGCTTCCTCCTCGGCCACAAAGACTCACCCATCACCCGCGAACGCGAACGCATCGAGAACGCCGCCCTGTCGATCTCCACCCGCATCGACATCACCACCGCCGAACTGGCCAAGATCGAACCCACCCCACAGGTACGCCACACCGACCGCCACATCAGCCTGTCCGTCTGGATCTTCGACGACGAAGCCCTGGTCAGCACCCACCTCGCCGACCAACTCGGACACGCCTCCCCCACCCTGCACATCCGCCGCCGCGGCCCCGGCGGCCTGTTCGACCAGTACGCCGGCCACGTCGAGCACCTCTGGCAAGCAGCCCCCGCACCAGCACCGACCCCATGACAGACCAGGGCTGGACCAGCAGCTCAGACCCGTACCTCGTTGCACAGCAGCACGACGCGTGGTCCGCCGAGGCCGCCGGCCGGGGACGCGTCGGCACGCAACAGCTACTCGGCGTCGAGACCGTCGACGCGG
Source organism: Micromonospora sp. ABR4_055 (assembly GCF_056160425.1). Classification (NCBI taxonomy): domain Bacteria; kingdom Bacillati; phylum Actinomycetota; class Actinomycetes; order Micromonosporales; family Micromonosporaceae; genus Micromonospora; species Micromonospora sp. ABR4_055. The sequence continues at coordinate 27,094 of NZ_JBSWXD010000076.1, read as the reverse complement.
ACACACAGGTCAGACGCGCACTCGGACTCGCCGCCGGCGAACGAGCCGTCGTCCGCCGCCGCCTCATCCTCGAAGACGACCGGCCCGTCGAACTCGCCGACTCCTACTACCCGGAACCCATCGCCGCCGGCACCCCACTCGCCGAAAACCGCAAGATCAAAGGCGGCGCGGTACGGGTCCTCACCGACCTCAACCTCGCACCCCACCAGGTCACCGAACACGTCACCGCACGACGGCCGACCGACCACGAACAGGAACTCCTCGACATCCCCGCCGACGAGCCACTCCTCGTCCTCACCCGCATCAGCCGCGCCGCCACCGGCCAACCCGTCGAGTACGCCGTCATGCACACCGTGACCAGCCGCTCCACCGGCCACACCTACCAAATGCAGGTCCCACCCGCATGACCAACCAACCCGACCCCGCCGCTGCCAACGACGTTACGCGACCGCCAACGCCAGATCGCCGCCGACCTGCGCCGCCAGATCCTCACCGGCGAGTTCAAGCCCGGCGACAAGGTGCCCTCCACGGCCCAACTCTGCGAGCGGTACGGCGTCTCCAACCTCACCACCCAACGCGCGCTCAACATCCTCAAGAAGCAAGGATTCGTCCGTGGCGAGTCCGGCGTCGGCGTGTTCGTCACCGCCAACCAGCCGATCGCCGTCGAAGCGAACCACTACCCGGGCCGGCGAACCGATCGAAGTCACCGAGATGATCAAAAGCCGCCCACCGGCGCAAGGCCAGATACCTCCTGCCCGGACCAGACAAAGCCTAATCTCACCGCCCTCCCGCGACACTTACCAGACCGCCACCGAGGTAGTGGAGTTGGCCACGGCGAACTCCGCTTGGCGAACCGCAGCATGCGCACAACGGACAACCGCTCCCCCTTGCCGGAGACGACCGGGTACGCGACAATTTCCACATCGACCTGTCGTTAGGTATCCGGACGGAGGTGAGACAGCCACGCCGAGCCAGCAGCATCCGTTGAGGACAGACAACGCATCGATGTACGCAAGATTAGGTGCCGGAGTTGTGGTGAAATGTCGATTGCGGCAACCTCCGACACGCCCGGGATCCGGGGAGGTTGGCGGAAAGATCCCAAACTGCCCCCGAGCTGCGAAAACCAGTCTCATAGAGATCATCTGAGCCACTACCAAGATCATGATCAACAGAAGGTTGCCCTCCAGGCCCCCTGTTTGCCCAGGTCAGACCGCCCGACATTTCGGACACGGTCCCCGAGCACACGAAAACCGCGCCGGATTGAAACGAGCCGTAGCCCTTCCGTGGAAGGCCGTCTTGAGAGTCCCCGAGCACACGAAAACCGCGCCGGATTGAAACCCTCACGTGCGTTCGCACGATCCTTGCACCACACTGGTCCCCGAGCACACGAAAACCGCGCCGGATTGAAACCCGCCCGCATGAGAATGCAGGCATCCTTGCGGATACGGGCGGTCCCCGAGCACACGAAAACCGCGCCGGATTGAAACTGCGATGGCGGTAGTGCCTGCGGCTGTTTTGATGTGGTCCCCGAGCACACGAAAACCGCGCCGGATTGAAGCCGCCGTACCGCGTGTCGTTGGTCGACGCGTCGTGTCCCCGAGCACACGAAAACCGCGCCGGATTGAAACCCTGCGCAAGCCCGTCCGCCGTACGACGCTGCACGCGAGTCCCCGAGCACACGAAAACCGCGCCGGATTGAAACATGGTGGCTCGAAGGTGATACTTGCTTCGTACCTGTCGTCCCCGAGCACACGAAAACCGCGCCGGATTGAAACAGCATGACTTCGTCGGTGACGACGGAGGTTGCGTCCAGTCCCCGAGCACACGGAAACCGCGCCGGATTTAAACTGAGATTGAGTCGCGGAGCAGTACGGTTCTTCGGGTGTCACCGAAACCGGAACCATGGACACGAGTCCGGCGTAGACCAAATCTCGGTCTGTGACGGTGCTGCCGCTATCCGGAGCGAAGGCCAGGCTTCCCGGAGTAGCCGACGAGATCGGCCGTACCCATGGCTGCGTTCACTTCACGCGCAACGGGCGCGAGTACATGGTGCTGATCTCGAATGAGGGCCTTTCAGTCGCTGGAGGCGACCTCGAACTGTTTCCTCCTGAACGGCCGGGGGTGAGGGGACCGACTCCGCTGACCCCGTCACCCCACTCGGCTCGCGACCGTCAGCGACGACCGGTGACGATGTACTGCAGTTTGAGCTCGTGATCGGGTGCCACGCCGAACCGTTGATCGAGTTCGTAGATCGAGGTCAGCGGTACGGCCGCGACATCACGCAGACCGGCCCGCTCCAGCACCGCCACGGTCTGGTCGATGGACTTCGCGGTGGCCAGCGGCAGCGCCGAGCGCACCGCACTGTCGTAGTGGTCGGCGAAGTTCTCCGAGGCGTTGTCCAGCCCGTCAGGGAACCAGGTGCTGTCGACCACGGCGACGGTGCCGCCGGGGCGCAGCAGGCGTACCCAGTTGGCCACGGCAACCTGCGGCTCCCGCAGCGTCCACATCAGGTAACGGCTGGTCACCGCGTCGAAGCTGGCCACCGGGAAGTCCGGTGCGACGGCGTCGCCGTACGCGATGACCGGGCCGTCGGGCATCGCGGCGGCGTGGTGCCTGGCCCGCTCCAGCATCCCCTCGGACAGGTCGATGCCGGTGACCCGGTGGCCGAGGCCGGCCAGCACGATGGCCGCCTGCCCGGTGCCGGTGCCGACGTCGAGCACGTCCAGCGGTGCCGGCGGCAGTGCCGCCGCCCAGACCTGCGACCAGGCCTGCTGGTCGACGGCGAACCGCTCAGGGCGCTGCACGTACTCGTCGTAGCCCGGCGCCCGGCCGGTCCAGTACGCGTTGATCCGGTCTTGTACGGCCGTCATGCCGCGGTCCTCTCCTCGGTCGCCTCGTGTGGGCGGAACAGCAGGTGGATGGCTCCGTCGAGGTCCAGCCGCCGGATGCCGATCCCGTAGACCGGTTCGAGCACCGCCGGGTCGAGCACCTCGTCCGTGCTGCCGGCGGCCGCCACCTGGCCGTCGCCGAGCAGCACCAGGTCGTCGCAGTAGCGGGCGGCCAGGTTCAGGTCGTGCAGTACGACGATGGAGCAGGTGCCGAGGTCCCGCACCAGTTGCAGGACCTCGTGCTGGTAGCGGATGTCCAGGTGGTTGGTCGGCTCGTCGAGCAGCAGATGGGTGGCCTGCTGGGCGAGAGCGCGGGCGATCAGCACCCGTTGGCGTTCGCCGCCGGACAGCCCGGCGAACGCGCGGGCACCCAGGTGGGCGGCACCGACCCGGGCCAGGCACCGGGCCACGATCTCGTGGTCGGCCCGACTGGTCCGTTGGAACGTCGACAGGTGCGGACCCCGGCCCAGCAGCACCAGCTCGGCCACGGTCAGCGCGGTGTCCGCGCCGCCGGCCTCCTGCACCACCACGGCCAGCCGGCGGGCGACCTCCCGCGACGGCAGGCTGGCAAGTTCGTCCCCGTCCACCACGACCCGCCCGGCACCACCACCACTACGCCCGGCACCGCCACCACCACTACGCCCGGCACCGCCGCTGCGCAGGGCACCGTGGAGCAGGCGCAGCAGGGTGGTCTTGCCGCTGCCGTTCGGGCCGATCAGCCCGAGGACCCGGCCCGGTCGGGCGGTCACGCTGACCCCGTCGATCACCGGGTTGGCGCCGTAGCGCCAGGAGACCTCGGTCGCGGTGATCACGACTCGGCCTGGAAGTGCTGCACAATCCGTTCAAGTCCGTCGATGGACAGTGGGGTCGGCGGCTCGGTGAAGTTGAACAGCTGGGTCAGCACGTCGCCGTTGCGCACGGCGGCCAGGTTCTCCGCCCCGGGCAGCCCGGTCAGGCCCTGTTCGACGGCGGCCGGGTCGCCGTCGCTGTACAGCAGGACCAGCACGTCGGGGTCGCGGCCGAGCAGTTCCTCCACGGTGACTTCGAAGACCCGTTCGGGTACGTCGTCGAAGACGTTGCGGAACCCGGCCGCCTCCAGCTGCGGGTGCGCCATGCTGGCGGTGCCGTACGCGTAGGTGACACCGCCGCCGACGGTCGGGTACAGCACCGCGGCCGTACGGCCGGAGCCCGCCTCGGCCTGGGCCTGCACCTGCGCCATCCGCTCTTCCAGCGCGGTGACCGCCGCAGCCGCCTCGTCGGCCCGGTCGAACACCTCGCCGTAGGTCCGCATCTGAGCGTAGATGTCGTCGAAGGTCGGCACCGCCGTGCTTCCCGGGCACATCGCCGGCTCCTCGAGCAGCGGGATGTCCACCGCCGACAGCGTGTCCCGGGACAGGTTGTCCACCTCGCCGAGCACCAGGTCCGGCTGTTGGCTGATCACCACTTCCTTGGAGATCTGCAGGTGGCCGCTGGTGTCGGTCTTGTCGGTCAGCAGCGGGACGCGGTCCAGCTCGGACAGGGTCGCCTCGTCGTAGTACTCCGCCGGGTACTGCCCGGCCCGGGCGGTGACCCGGTCCATCACGCCGAGCGCGTGCAGGTACGGCACGGCCGCGCTCTTGAGCAGCACGACCCGTTCCGGCGCGGCGTCGAAGGTGACGTCGACGCCGCAGTTGGTGACGGTCACCGGGTAGCCGTCGGCCGCGTCCGGGGTGGGGTCGGCACCGGCTTCGCCGCATCCGGCGGCGAGCAGCACGGCGGCGGAGACCGCCGCGACGGCGGTGGTACGGCTTGTCCTCATGGTGCTCCTCGACTGTTCGGCAAACTCGGGGGCCCAGTTGGACCCGGTGCTCGGGCAGGCCCGGTGGTCACCCGGACGCGGCGTGCAGGCGGCGGATCAAAACCAGCAGGAAGGGTGCGCCCAGCAGCGCGGTGATGATCCCGATCGGGATCTCCTGGGGGGCCAGCAGGACCCGGGCCAGCACGTCGGCCCAGACCAGCAGGATCGCGCCGAGCAGGGCGGCCACCGGCACCACCCGTACGTGTGGCGCGCCGACGAGCCGCCGGGCCAGGTGGGGCACGACGAGGCCGACGAAGCCGATGCTGCCGGCGGCGGAGACCAGCACGCCGACGCTCAGCGAGACCAGCACCAGCAGGCGCAGTCGGAACCGGTCCGGTGACACGCCGAGGGTCTGCGCGGTCTCGTCGCCGATGGCGAGCACGTCCAGTCGCCGGCCGACGATTGTCAGGTACCCGGTCGTCCCGACCAGCACGACGGCGGCCACCGCCAGCAGCGCGTCCCAGCGGGCCAGCCCCAGCGACCCGAGCAGCCAGAACATCACCGATCGGGCACCCTCGGCCGACCCGGAGGCGAAGATCAGGAAACTGGTGGTGGCGTACAGCGCGTAGCCGACGGCGACTCCGGACAGCAGCAACCGGATCGAGGTGACCCGGCCGCCGCTACGGGCGATCAGGAAGACCAGCAGCGACGCGGCGAGGGCGCCGATGAAAGCGCTGGCGGACAGGGCGTACTGGCCGAAGCCGGCACCGGCCCCGAACAGGATCGCCGCCGCCGCGCCGCTGGACGCTCCGGAGTTGATGCCGAGCAGGTACGGGTCGGCGAGCACGTTGCGGACCATCGCCTGCAACGCCACTCCGCACACCGCCAGCCCGGCACCGACGAGCATGCCGAGCAGCACCCGGGGCAGCCGGACCTGCCAGACGATGGCCTGCTCCGGAAGGCTCCAGGTCGCCTCAACGGGCAGTCCGACGAGTTGGTTGCCGATGATGGCGGCGACGGTCGTCGGGGCGATCCCGATGGCACCGGAGCCGACCGCCACAACGGCGGTGGCCACCAGCCCGACGGTCAGCGCGACCAGCCAGATCCCGGTCCGGCGGCGCTGTGCGGCGACGCCGAGCAGGTCGCTGCGGGCTGCCGACAGGGTGGCCGCCGCCATCGCCCCACCCCCGTACGCCGATCTGTTGCTCTTGCAAAGTTATGGCAAAAGCTAGCAGCAAGATCAGCGGATCCGGAAGGCGGTGAGGCACTGTTCACCTCGGCGTCGGTCAGCTGCGCCGGAACTGGTAGTTGCGGCCCTTGCCGGCGCGCTGACCGCGACCGGCGAGCCGGTCCGGGCGGGCGCTCCTGGTCTGCGGGCCGGAGCCCGGCGCGAGCGCGCGGGCAGCGCGCCGACCCTCGGCGGGCAGCGCGTCCTCAGGCAGCGCGACCTCGGGCAGATCGATCTCGGACAGAGCGACCTCGGGCAACGCGAGGTCACTCGGGGCGTTGTCGGGCACGGTGAACCGGGGCGTCGTCGTGTCTTGTTCTGGTCGTTGCGCCATGCGGGAAAGACCTCCTGGCTGCGAACCGCCACGCGAACCCGCGGCGGTGACGGGTGAGATGCGGGAGGCGGGCGCCGCAGTCACCGACGACGGTCCACGATGACGGGACCAGCCAGCCGGAGACGCCGTGACGCCCGCAGTGTCGACCGGCGGCGGGAACCCGCACGGCACGGATCGACGGCGACCGCCGAGCGGTCGCGGCACTGCGAAAAAGAGGGCGTCAGAAGCGCATGACCGTCACGCTAACCGGTGCGGTCCCCCGGCGCACCCGGTTTTCCAGACAGCCCGGCGGCGCGCCGGGCCGGGTCGCGTTCAGCCCTGCGGGGCCACCGGGTTGGGCAGGGCGCCGCCGAACCGGCGGTCCCGCTGCGCGTACAGCTCGCAGGCGTACCACAGGTGCCGCCGGTCGAAGTCCGGCCAGAGGGTGTCCAGGAAGACCAGCTCGGCGTAGGCCGACTGCCAGAGCATGAAGTTCGACGTCCGCTGCTCGCCGGACGGACGCAGGAACAGATCCACCTCGGGCACTTCCGGGTGGTAGAGGTAGCGGGCCAGCATCTTCTCGTTGACCCGGGCCGGGTCGACCTTGCCGGCCGCGACGTCCCGGGCGATCGCCGCCGCCGCGTCGGCGATCTCCGCCTGGCCGCCGTAGTTGACGCAGAACTGCAGGGTGAGCGTGCTGTTGTGCCGGGACATCTCCTCGGCGGTCTGCAGCTCGGAGATCACGCTCTTCCACAGCCGGCCCGCCCGCCCGGACCACACCACCCGTACCCCCAGGTCGACCAGCTGGTCGCGGCGACGGCGGATGACGTCACGGTTGAAGCCCATCAGGAAGCGGACCTCGTCCGGCGAGCGGCGCCAGTTCTCCGTCGAGAAGGCGTACGCCGACAGGTACGGAATCCCCAGCTCGATCGCGCCTTCCACGGTGTCGAACAGCGAGAACTCCCCCTGCTCGTGCCCCTTGGTGCGGGGCAGACCACGGTCCTTGGCCCACCGGCCGTTGCCGTCCATCACGATCGCCACGTGGTCGGGCAGCGCCTGCTTCGGCAACGCCGGTGGCCGGGCCCCGGACGGGTGCGGAGTGGGTGCCACCGGCGGGCGCAGGCCCCTGCCCTTGGTCATGGTTGCGTCTCCTGGGAACGGTCGACCAGCGGCAGCGAGCGTAACCCGCGCTCCAGATGCCACTGCAGGTGCGCCGCCACCAGCCCGCTGCACTCCCGTCGGGTGGCCGGTTCCGACGTGTCCGCCACCTGCCAGTCGCCGGTGGCCAGGGCGGCCATCAGGTCGATGGTGGCCGGGGCCGGGTGGGCCGCGCCGGGTGGTCGACAGTCCGGGCAGACACACCCCCCGGCCGGTACGGAGAACGCCCGGTGCCGGCCTTTGGTGCCGCACACCGCGCAGTCGCGCAGCGCCGGCGCCCAGCCGGCGAGGGCCATCCCACGCAGCAGGTACGCGTCGAGCACCAGGGTGCCGGCGTGGTCGCCCTCGGCCAGTGCCCGCAGCGCGCCGAGGGTGAGCTGGAACAGCCGCAGCGACGGTTCCCGCTCCACCGGGGTGAGCCGCTCGGCGGTTTCGACGATCGCGCTGGCGGCCGTGTAGCGCGGGTAGTCGGCCAGGAACCGTTTGCCGTACAGGTGCAGCCCCTCGACCTGGCTGACCGTGTGCAGTGAGCTACCGGGCCCGTCCGGGTTCCCGGCGATCTGCAGGTCGACGTGGCCGAACGGCTCCAGCCGGGCACCGAACCGGGAGGTCGTCCGGCGTACCCCCCGGGCCACCGCCCGCAGCCGGCCGTGCCGGCGGGTCAGCAGGGTGATGATCCGGTCGGACTCGCCCAGTTTCTGTACGCGGAGCACCACCGCGTCGTCGCGGTAGAGCTGGCGGCGGTATCCGGGCACCCGGTCATTGTCCCGCGCCGACCGGGCGTGCCGGCGACCGGCCCTGATGCGGACTCAGGGTCGCGATCCGGGACAGATCCGTGGCCGTGCCGGATGTGCCCCGCCGGTGGCGCTCGTAGCGTCACCGGCATGACTCGCGCCCGTACCACGACCACCGCACTCGCCGCCGCGTCGACCCTCGCGCTGCTGGCCGTCGCCTCGGCCGCGTGCGCACCGCTTGCCTGGCACCAGGAGGACTTCGACGACACCGAGACGGTCCCGATCACCGCGGTACGGATCGTGGAGTCCGGCGACGGCGACGTGCTGGTGCGGACCCGGCCCGGTGACACGGCCGAGATCCAGCGGGTCGTCCGCTACCAGCGGTCCGAGCCGGGTCGGACCTACCGGATCGACGGGACGGTGCTCGAGCTGGACACGTCGTGCGGCTGGCGGTGCGACGTGTCGTACGACATCGTCGCGCCCCCGGGAGTCTCGGTCGAGGGTGAGAACGGCTCCGGCCAGCTGATGTTGTTCGACGTGTCGGACGTGTCGGTGCGGGTCGGATCGGGGAGCATCACCATCGACCGGGCTACTGGTCGGGTGGACGCGCGGACCGGTTCCGGCGGCATCACCGCGTACCGGCTGTCCGGTCCGGCGGAGCTGCACACCGGTTCCGGCTCCATCGACGGCCGCAGTCTCAGCGGCGATGGCGTGGTCGCGACCACCGGCTCCGGGAAGGTGGCACTCACCCTTGACAACCCGGGTCCGGTGCGCGCCGAGACGTCGAGTGGGTCGGTGCACGTCACCGTGCCCGCGGGTAGCTACCGGATCCGTACCGAGACCGGATCCGGATCGGCCGACGTACGGGTGCCGGACGATCCGGACGGCGAGCATCTGATCGACGCACGGACCGGCAGCGGGAGCATCATCATCGATGGCGACCGGCACTGATCAGGAGAACGTCCCGAAGACACCAGGTCAGAAGCCCAGTTTGCGCAGCTGCCGGGGGTCACGCTGCCAGTCCTTGGCGACCCGGACGTGCAGGTCGAGGTAGACCCGGCTGCCGAGCAGCTCCTCGATCTCCTTGCGGGATCGGGTGCCGACGTCGCGCAGCCGGCTGCCGCCGGCGCCGATGACGATCGCCTTCTGACTCGGCCGCTCGACGTAGATGTCAGCGTATATCCGGATCAGCGAATCCTCCGGGAGCATCTCCTCGACGATCACCGCGATCGAGTGTGGCAGCTCGTCCCGTACGCCCTCCAGCGCGGCCTCCCGGATCAGCTCGCCGATCAGCACCTGCTCCGGCTCGTCGGTGAGCATGTCGTCCGGGTAGAGCCGGGGAGATTCGGGCAGGTGGCCGGTCATCACGTCGACCAGGGTCTGCACCTGGTGGCCGGTGGCGGCGCTGACCGGCACCACGTCGGCGAAGTCACCCAGCTCGCTGACCGCGAGCAGCTGCTCGGCGAGTCGGCGCCGGTCGACCAGGTCGGTCTTGGTGACCACCGCCACCACCGTCGCCTTGAGTTCGGCGATCTCCCCGGTGATGAACCGGTCGCCCCGGCCGACCGGCTCGTCGGCCGGGATGCACAGCCCGATCACGTCGACCTCGCTCCAGGTCTGACGGACCAGGTCGTTGAGGCGTTCGCCGAGTAGCGTCCGCGGCCGGTGCAGCCCGGGGGTGTCGACCAGGACCAGCTGCGACTGCGGCTGGTGCAGGACGCCCCGGATCACGTGCCGGGTGGTCTGCGGCTTGCTGGAGGTGATCGCGATCTTCTGCCCGACGATCGCGTTGGTCAGGGTCGACTTGCCGGCGTTCGGGCGGCCGACGAAACAGGCGAAGCCGGCCCGGAAGGTTTCCAGCGGAGACGATCCGCGCGAGCTCACTGGCGTACCGTGCCGAGCAGTGTGCCGTCCGGGGCAGCGACGTGGACCGGGGCGTCGGTGGCCAGGTCCCGCACCACCGCGTGCCCGGCACCATCCAAGGTGGAGGCTTCGGTGACCACGGCGGCGGCCTCCAGCCGGGTGGCTCCGGACGCGACGGCCGACGCGACCGCCAGCTGCAACGCGGTCAGCGTCAGCGACGGCAGTGCGACGTTAGCGCCGGCGTAGGTACGCCCGTCCTGGTCCCGTACGGCGGCGCCCTCAGCCGCCCCGATCCGGGCCCGGGCGCTGCGGGCCAGCACGACCAGCTTGCTGTCCTCGGCGCTGAGCTGCGGCTCCGGCTCCGACCCGGTCGGCGTGGCCGACGGCGACTCAGGCATCTGCGTGCTGCCTTTCCTCTGCTCTGGCATGACGGTGGTCCTTGCCGTCGGCGGTGTGCTCGGCCGACGGCTCGGCCGGCTGGTCGACGGTCCGACGTACCAGGACGGTGTCCACCCGGTTGCGCCGGCCGGTGGTGCCCTCGGCGACCAGCCGGAGGCCGGCGACGGTGACCTCCGCACCGGGGATCGGCACCCGGCCGAGCAGGTGGGCCATCAACCCGCCGACCGTCTCGACCTCGTCGTCGGAGATCTCCACGTCGAACAGCTCGCCGAGGTCCTCGACCGGCAGCCGGGCGGTCACCCGGACCCGGTCGTCGTCGAGTCGTTCGACCGGCGGCCGCTCGACATCGTACTCGTCGGTGATTTCCCCGACGATCTCCTCCAGGATGTCCTCGATGGTGACCAGTCCCCCGGTGCCGCCGTACTCGTCGACCACGATCACCAGGTGGGTACGGGCGGCCTGCATCTCGGAGAGCAGGTCGTCCACCGGCTTGGACTCCGGCACGAACGTCGCCGGGCGCATCAGCTCGACCACCGGGACCTCGTCGCTGCCCGGCCCGACCGCGTGGGCCCGACGGACCACGTCCTTGAGGTAGATGATGCCCACCACGTCGTCGACGTTGCCGCCGATCACCGGGATCCGGGAGAAGCCGGACCGCAGAAACAGCGCCAGTGCCTGGCGCAGCGTCTTGTGCCGTTCGATCCACACCATCTCGGTCCGCGGCACCATCACCTCGCGGGCGATGGTGTCGCCGAGCGCGAACACCGAGTGGATCATCTGGCGCTCGCCGTGCTCGACGACACCGCGCTGCTCGGCGAGGTCGACGAGCTCCCGCAGCTCGATCTGGGTGGCGAAGGGGCCTTCCCGGAAGCCCTTGCCCGGGGTCACCGCGTTGCCGATCAGGATCAGCAGCGAGGCCAGCGGGTTCAGGGCGCGGCCCAGGCCGCGGACCAGCGGCGCGGTCGCCCGCGCCACGACGAAGGCGTGCTGGCGACCGATCGTACGCGGACCGACGCCGACCACCACGAAGCTGACCACGGTCATCGCCCCGGCGGTGACCAGTGCCGCCGTCCAGCCGGCGCCGAAGGTGTCGACGGCGACCAGCGCGACCAGGGTGGTGGCGGTCAGCTCGCAGAGCAGCCGGAGCAGCAGTAGCAGATTGACGTGCCGGACCGCGTCCGCGGCGACGATCTGCAGGGCCCGGGCGGAACGGCTGCCGTCGCGGGCCAGCTCGGCGGCCCGGGCCGGCGAGACGACGACCAGCGCCGCCTCGGTCATCGCGATGATTCCGGCCAGCACCACCAGACCGGCGGCGATGACCAACAGTTGCAGGTCCGGCAGCCCGGTGGCTGTCGCAGCGGCGGCCAGCGGGGTGCCGGTGGTATGGCCAGAGTTCACGTGGCCCGGGCTTCCTTCCAGCTGTAGAGCAGGCGAGCCTGCAACTCGAACATCTCACGTTCCTCGTCCGGCTCGGCGTGGTCGTAGCCGAGCAGGTGCAGCACCCCGTGCACGGTGAGCAGGTGCAGCTCGTCGGCGGCGGCGTGCCCGGCGGTGGCCGCCTGCTTGGCGGCCACCTCCGGGCAGAGCACGATATCGCCGAGCAGGCCCGGCTCGTCCGGGCTCGACTCGCCCGGACCGTGGTCGACGCTGCCCTCGTCCATCGGGAAGGCGAGCACGTCGGTCGGCCCGTCGCTGCCCATCCAGCGGTGGTTGAGCTCGGCCATGTAGTCCTGGTCGACCAGCAGCACCGACAGCTCCGCGAGCGGGTTGACGCCCATCTCGTCCAGCGCGTGACGGGCGACGGCGAGCACCGCGTCGGTGTCGACGTCGATTCCGGACTCGTTGGCGATCTCGATGGACACGTGTCTCTCCCGAAGCTCTATCGGCGCCGGTTCGCCCGGCCACCGTGGGCGGTCCGGCCCTGGACCGCGTGGACGCCCTGATTCTGCTGTGCCTCGCGGTCGGCGTCCCACCGGGCGTACGCGTCGACGATGTCGCTGACCAGCCGGTGGCGCACCACGTCGGTGCTGGACAGCTGCGCGAAGTGCACATCGTCCAGGCCGGTGAGGATGTCCCGCACGGTACGCAGCCCGCTGGAGGTGCCACCGGGCAGGTCGACCTGGGTGATGTCGCCGGTGACCACGATCCGGGAACCGAAGCCGAGCCGGGTCAGGAACATCTTCATCTGCTCGGCGGTGGTGTTCTGCGCCTCGTCGAGGATGATGAAGGCGTCGTTGAGGGTGCGACCCCGCATGTAGGCCAGCGGCGCGACCTCGATGGTGCCGGCCGCCATCAGCTTCGGGATGGAGTCGGGGTCGAGCATGTCGTGCAGCGCGTCGTAGAGCGGACGCAGGTAGGGGTCGATCTTCTCGTAGAGCGTGCCGGGCAGGAAGCCGAGCCGCTCACCGGCCTCGACCGCCGGCCGGGTCAGGATGATCCGGTTGACCTGCTTGGCCTGCAGTGCCTGCACCGCCTTGGCCATCGCGAGGTAGGTCTTGCCGGTGCCGGCGGGGCCGATGCCGAAGACGATGGTGTGCGCGTCGATCGCGTCCACGTACCGCTTCTGGCCCAGGGTCTTGGGCCGGATGGTCCGCCCGCGCCGGGAGAGGATGTTGAGGGTGAGCACGTCGGCGGGGCGCTCACTGCCGCCCTGCGCCAGCATGCCGACGGTACGCCGGACCGCGTCGGTGGTCAGCGTCTCGCCCTTGGCGATGAGCTCGAGCAGCTCGCTGAACAGCCGCTCGGCGACCGCGTTGTCCGACGGCACACCGGTGATGGTGATCTCGTTGCCGCGTACGTGGACGTCGCTGGCGAGGGACTGCTCGACCAGCCGCAGGATCTCGTCGCCTGCGCCGAGCAGGTTGACCATGATCTGCTGGTCCGGGACGGTGATCCTGGTCTGCACCCGGGCCTGCCCGGGAGGTGGAGTGCCGGTCATGGGTCGGCCTGACGGCCTTTCGCACCTGCTTCCATTTCAGCGCCCCGACCCGGTCGGCCGTGGCGGGCGGACTTGCTGCCATCGTATCCGCTCAACGCCCGGCGCAGCGGCTCCATTTCCGCCGGTTGTCACCGGGACAGCAGCGGACCGAGCGGTGCTCCGCCGAGCACATGGGCGTGCACGTGGAACACCTCCTGACCGGCGTACCGGCCGGTGTTGAAGATCAACCGGAAGCCGTCCGCAGCGAGCCCTTCGGCCTGCGCCACTGCGGCCGCCGTGGCCAGCAGCTCGCCCGCGACGGCGGGGTCGGCCGTGGCAAGCGCGGCGACGTCGGGGTGGTGCTGCTTCGGTATCACCAGTACGTGGGTGGGTGCCTGCGGGTGGAGGTCCCGGAACGCGACCGTGTTGACCCCGTCGTACAGCAGGGTGGTCGGCAGTTCCCCGGCGGCGATCCGGCAAAAGACACAGCTGTCGCTCACCCGACGGATGGTAGCGGTGACCGGGGTCCGGCCGGTCCACCGCCGCGCCACCAGCGCCTCAACCACCGCGCTACCAGCGGTCCAGCCGACCGGAGAGCAGGGCGAGTGCCGCGACACCGGCGGTCGACGTCCGCAGCACCGCCGGGCCGAGCCGCACCGGCCGGGCCCCGGCGTCGACGAAGGTGGCCAGCTCGGCGTCGTCGATCCCGCCTTCCGGCCCCACCACCAGCAGCACCGACCCGGTGGTCGGCAGGTCGGCGACGGCCAGCCGCTGCTGCGCCGACTCGTGCAGGACGAAGCTGGCGGCCGACGCCGCGCACCGGGCGGCGACCGCGTCGGTGGGCTCGGCCGGCTGCTGGTCGGACCCGCCGATCGTCGGCAGCCACGGCCGGCGGGCCTGTTTGGTGGCCTCCCGCGCGGTGCCGACCCATCGTTGCCGGGCGCGGGCACCACGGTCGTCGCGCCAGCGGGTCACCGAGCGGGCGGCCGCCCACGGGACGATCTCGTCAACCCCGACCTCGGTCATCGCCTGCACCGCCAGCTCGCCCCGGTCGCCCTTGGCAATGCCCTGCGCCACCACCAGCCGGGGGTCGGCGGCGCTGACCTGCCCGGTGTCGGTGATCCGCAGGTCGAGCTGGTGCCGGCCGACGGCCTCGACCACCGCGTCGGCGACACCGCCGCGCCCGTCGGCGAGCCGCAACCGCTCACCCGGGCGCAGCCGGACCACCGTGGCGGCGTGGTGGCCCTCCGGCCCGTCGAGGGTGTGACCCGGCCCGGTCGGCAGGCGCTCGACGAGAAACAGTGGGGCGCTCACGTCGGATCGGTTCTCCGCTGCTGCTCGGCGGCCGGCGTCGGGTCAGCCGTGGCCGTTGAACGCGTCGCGCATCCGGGAGAAGAACCCGCCCTGCTTGGTCAGCTCGGCGACCTCCTCGCCCCGGGCCTTGGCGAACTCCCGCAGCGTCCGCTCCTGCTCCGCGTCGAGCTTGGTCGGGGTACGCACGTCGAGGTGCACGTAGAGGTCGCCGCGGCCGGTGCCGCGCAGATGCGGCACGCCGCGCCCACGCAGCCGCAGGGTGGCACCCGGCTGGGTGCCCGGCTTGACGTCCACCGGCTCGTCGCTGTCCAGGGTCCGGATGGTCAGCCGGGTGCCGAGCGCCGCGGCGGTCATCGGCACGGTGACCCGGCAGTGCAGGTCGTCACCCTTGCGGGAGTAGACGTCGTGCGGCCGCTCGTGGATCTCGACGTACAGGTCACCGGCGGTGCCCCCGCCCGGCCCGACCTCGCCCTGCTGGGCCAGCCGGATCCGCATCCCGTCCTCCACCCCGGCGGGGATCTTGACGGTCAGCGAACGTCGGGTCCGCACCCGGCCGTCGCCGGAACAGGTGGTGCAGGGGTGCGGAATGACGGTGCCGTAGCCCTGGCAGGCGACGCAGGGCCGGGACGAGACCACCTGGCCGAGGAAGGTCCGTTGCACGGACTGCACCTCGCCGCGCCCGCCGCACGCCTCGCAGGTCGCCAGGTGGGTGCCGGCCGCGGTGCCCGCGCCGGAGCATGTGGTGCAGATCACCGCAGTGTCGACGGTGATCGGCGCCTCGACGCCGAACGCGGTGTCGGTCAGATCGAGCTCGAGGCGCAGGATCGCGTCGGCGCCGGGGCGGGTCCGCGACCGGGGCCCACGGGAGCCGGCCGCCGCCCCGAAGAAGGCGTCCATGATGTCCTGGAAGCCGACGAAGGGCCCGGCCCCGCCGGGGCCGCCGCCGGGCGCGCCGCCGGGTGCCAACGGGTCGCCACCGAGATCGACGATCTGCCGCTTCTGGTCGTCGGAGAGCACCTCGTACGCGGCGTTGATGTCCTTGAACTTGTCAGCCGCCACCGGATCCGGATTGACGTCCGGATGGTACTGCCGGGCCAACTTGCGGTAGGCCCGCTTGATGTCGTCAGCGGAGGCGTCCCGGCTCACGCCGAGAATCCCGTAGTAGTCCTTGGCCACTGCGTCTGGTGTCCTCATGTGTCAGTCTCGCATGTGCAGTTCGCCGGGTCGTATTGATCCTGCCCGCCGGTCAGTTCTGCGCCAGCAGATCGCCGACGTAGCGTGCCACGGCGCGAACCGTGGCGATGGTGCCGGGGTAGTCCATCCGGGTGGGCCCCAGCACGCCGAGGCCACCGACCATGACAGTGCCCGGACCGTAACCGGTGCTGACCACGGATGCGGCCCGCAGATTGTCGATTTCGTTCTCGTCGCCGATGCGGACCCGCAGGGTGCTCGGCTCCACCTCGCCGATCAGTTTGAGCAGGACGACCTCCTCCTCCAGTGCCTCCAGTATCGGGCGCAGGGAGCCCTGGAAGTCGAGTAGTCCCCCTCTGGCCAGGTTAGCGGTCCCGGCCAGGGCGAGGCGTTCCTCGTGCCGCTCGACCAGCGTCTCCAGCAGGACCGTCGAAAGCGTGGTCATCGCCGGTCGCAGGTCCGCTGGCACCTCGTCGACCAACGCCTGGACCAACGGCGGGGTGTCGGAGAGCCGACAACCGTCGAGCTTCTCGTTGGCCAGCCGACGCAGGTCGGTCACGTCGTCGGCACTGATCGGGGCCGGCAGCTCCACCAGTCGCTGCTCGACCCGGCCGGTGTCGACGATCAGGACCAGCATCAGCCGAGTGGTCGAGATCGGCACCAGTTCCAGGTGCCGGACCGACGACCGGGCCAGGCTCGGGTACTGCACCACCGCGACCTGGCGGGTGAGCTGGGCGAGCAGCCGGACGGTGCGGTGCACGACGTCGTCGAGGTCGACGGCGCCGGCGAGGAAACGTTCGATCGCCCTGCGCTCGGCCGGGCTGAGCGGTTTCACCCGGGACAGCCGGTCGACGAACAACCGGTAGCCACGGTCGGTCGGGACCCGCCCGGCGCTGGTGTGCGGCTGCCGGATGTAGCCCTCCTCCTCCAGCACCGCCATGTCGTTACGGACGGTCGCCGGTGACACCCCGAGCTGGTGCCGCTCGACCAGCGCCTTGCTGCCGACCGGCTCCTGGGTGGCGACGTAGTCCTCGACGATCGCCCGGAGCACGTCGAGTTTGCGGTCGTCGAGACCCATCTGCACCTCCTCCGCTGACACCGGTCGGACCGGTCCGAGGCTACGGTCCCGGCCGTCACGGCGGCCGCTGGGTGGCCGGACCGACGACGGACGCCGTTGCTGGCACTCGCCGGTTGTGAGTGCCAGCATACGTCGATCGGGCCGGGCCGGCGATGATCAGTTCGCCGGGCGGGGGCGTACCGGGCGATATGTCACCAAACGCACTCACCCTGTCGGATCGGGCGGTTCGCTCGGGCTCGGATCGGTCGGCCGGCGGGCATCGTAAGGCCGGCCGGCCAACCCAGCGCAAGCCGACCGACCAGCGGAGACGGCCTACCCGGACGGGAAATTCGTCGGCGGGGCTAACTGGCGCGGCTTGATCCCTCCCCCTACCGTGTCGGGCATGACTGAACCACCTCGCCCACCAGGGGAGTACGGTCCCGGCGGCATGCCGCAGGACCCCAACTCCCCGCCGCCACCTCCAGCGTCCTACTCGATGCCGGGCGAGGCCTCCTCTCCCGGATACCCCCCGCCGCCCGGCGGCGCGAGCCCGCCCCCCGGCGGATACCCCCCGCCCGGCGGTTTCCCGCCCGGCGGTCCGGCGTACGGAGGTCAACCCCCGTCCGGCTACGCCACCAACGACGACAAGACCTGGGCGCTGATCGCCCACTTCGGTGGCGCCCTGGGCGCGTTCATCAGCTTCGGACCGCTCGGTTTCGTCGGCCCGCTGATCGCCTACCTGGTCAAGGGTCAGCAGTCACCGGCCGTACGGGCGCATGCGCTGGCCGCGCTCAACTTCCAGATCCTCTGGTCGGCGATCGCCTTCGTGCTGCTCTTCGTCAGCTGGTGCCTGTTCTTCATCCCCAGCCTGGTGGTGTTCGCGATCCAGATCATCTTCGGGATCATCGCGGGCGTGAAGGCCAACGAGGGAACGCTGTACAAGTACCCGATGTCCGCCAACTTCATCAAGTGACGCCGCTCGCCCCCGGATCCGTACCGGCTCCGGGGGCGTCACCGGTGGTGACAACGGGCCACCCACGGAAGGTCGCCCAGCAGCGGTTTCACGGCAGCAGGTCACGGACGATCGCGTCGGCCAGCAGCCGGCCACGCAGGGTCAGTACCGCCTGCCCGGCAGTGAGCGCTTCGGGGTCGAGTAGTCCGTCGTCGCCGGCCCGCCGGGCCGCGACCCGGCCGGCCGGGGCCAGGCGCGCCAGCGGCAGCCCGCTGGCCAGACGCAGCCCCAGCATCACCTCTTCGAACTGCTGCTCGGTGTCGGTGAGTAGTTCCCGGCCGTGGCCGGGCGACCGTCCGGCGGCCAGCCGCTCGGCGTACGACCGGGGATGCCGCACGTTCCACCAGCGGACCCCGCCGACGTGGCTGTGCGCCCCCGGCCCGAGCCCCCACCAGTCGCCGCCGGTCCAGTACAACAGGTTGTGCCGGCACCGGCCGGCGTCCGACCGTGCCCAGTTCGACACCTCGTACCAGTCGAATCCGGCGCCGCTCAGGGCCGACTCGGCGGCGAGGTAGCGGTCGGCGGCGACGTCGTCGTCGGGGTACGGCAGTTCGCCGCGCCGCATCCGGGCCGCCAACCGGGTGCCGTCCTCGACGATCAGCGCGTACGCGCTGACGTGGTCCACCCCGGCCGCCACCACCGCCGCCAGCGACTCGTCGAAGTCCGCCGCGCTCTCCCCCGGCGTACCGTAGATCAGGTCGAGATTGACGTGCTCGAACCCGGCCTCCCGGGCCTCTCGGGCGGCGGTGACCGCGCGGCCCGGCGCGTGCCGGCGGTCCAGCACGGCGAGCACCGCCGCCGCGGTCGACTGCATGCCGAGCGACACCCTGGTGTAGCCGGCGGCGCGCAGCGCCCGCAGCGACGCCGGCGTCACCGACTCGGGGTTGGCCTCGGTGGTGACCTCCGCGTCGGCGGCCAGCCCCCAGGTGGCGTCGATCGCGTCGAGCAGCCGGGCCAGTGCGTCGGCGGGCAGCAGACTCGGCGTGCCGCCGCCGACGAAGACCGTGTCCACCTGCCGAGGCGGCCGGTCAGCCAGGACCTTCGCGGCCAGCTCCAGCTCGGCCAGCACGGCGTCCAGGTACTCCCCGACCGGTGCGCTGCCGCCGAGTTCGGCAGGCGTGTACGTGTTGAAGTCGCAGTAGCCGCAGCGGGTGGCGCAGAACGGCACATGCAGATAGACCCCGAAGCCGCGCCGGCCGCTACGGGCGAGCGCGGATGGCGGTAGCGCCCCGTCGCCGGGCACCGGCGTACCGGCGGGTGGTGCTCCTGGCATGGGACTAGTGTGCCGGCATGGATGAGCCCCGACCCACCAGGTCCGCGCAGCCACTGATCCGCACGGCCACCGCCGCCGGGATCACCACCCTGACCCTGGACAGCCCGGGCAACCGCAACGCGCTGTCCACCCCGCTGATGACCGACCTGCTCGCCGCGTTGTCCGCAGCGGTCGCCGACCCGCAGGTCCGGGTGGTGGTGCTGAGCCACACCGGGCCGGTCTTCTGCTCCGGTGCCGACCTGAAGGAGACCGCTGAGGCGTACGCGACCCGGCAGGTGCCGGTCGGGATGCTCGGCGACGTACTGGCGGCGATGTGGGAATGTCCCAAACCGGTGGTGGCCCGGGTCGGCGGCCCGGCCAGGGCCGGCGGGCTGGGGCTGATCGCCGCGGCCGACATCGCGATCTGCGACGCGGCGGCCACCTTCGCCTTCACCGAGGTACGGCTCGGAGTGGTCCCGGCGGTGATCTCCGCCACCGTGCTGCGCCGGCTGCAGCCACGGGCGGCGGCGCAGCTGTACCTCACCGGTGAACCGTTCGACGGTGCCCGGGCGGCGCAGATCGGTCTGGTCAGCGCCGCCGTACCGGCCGGGGAGCTGGACGCCGCGGTGACGGCGAGCTGCGCCGCGCTCGTCCGGGGCGCTCCGGGCGCCCTGGCCGGCACCAAGCAGCTGCTCCGGCGCACTCCGCCGACGGACATCCGGGCCGAGACGGCCGAGCTGCGCGAGCTCTCCACCGGATACTTCCTCTCCGACGAGGGCCGCGAGGGCGTACGGGCGTTCCGCGACAAACGCGACCCGAGCTGGCTGCCGGGACGGTGAGCACGGATACTCGCCCCGAAACGGGGTAAGTCCGGCGTACGGGGCCGAGGCGTACGGCGTAAGGGTCGGGTACGGCAAGCGCGCGGGGCCCTCTCCCGCTGGACGACACAACCGTCCCTGGTGTACCAAAGGTCCCAGCAATACGCGTGGGGGTGACGGTGCGGGCTCGGACGGTGCTGGTGCTGGTCGCCGTGCTGGCGGCAATCGCCCTGTTGGGCGGGGTCGGCCTGGGCCGGTGGATCGGCGATTTCGCGTTGCCCGGTGGTTATCGGGGTTGCACCGTCGAGCTGCCCGATTCCATGCCCGGGGCCGGCGACGGCCAGTTGCGCCGGGTGACGCTCGATCCGGAGCAGATGGCGAACGCCGCCACCATCGCGGCGATCGGAGTGCAGCGCGGGCTGCCGCCGCGTGCCGTGGTGGTGGCGCTGGCGACCGGGTTCCAGGAGTCCAAGCTGCGCAACCTGACCGGCGGTGACCGGGACTCGGTCGGATTGTTCCAGCAGCGACCCAGCCAGGGGTGGGGCACGGTCGAACAGATTCGCGACACCAGGTACGCGACGAACGCGTTCTACGCCGGCCTGGAACGGATCCGGGGCTGGCAGGACATGCGGGTCACCGACGCCGCCCAGGCGGTCCAGCGGTCGGCCTTCCCCGAGGCGTACGAGAAGTGGACCGACGAGTCGCAGGTGCTCACAGCCGCGCTGCTCGGCGAGGCCACCGGCGCGGTCGCCTGCACGGTGACCCAGGATCCGGTGATGCGGGGTGCCGAGGCGACGGCGGCGCTCACGGACGGTCTGCGGCTGGACTGGGGCGGGCTGGAGTCGCTGCTGCCGGGACCGACCACGCCGTCACTGAGCGTTCCGGCAGAGAACACACAGGCCGGGTGGCGATATGCGCACTGGCTGGTTTCCCATGCCACTGATCACGGCGTCAAAAGGGTCACGTTCGGCGATCAGGAATGGACTGCGGAAGGCGGCAGTTGGTCGTCGATTTCCGGCAGTGAGATCGAGACCGGGCGGGTGATGGCGGAGGTCTTCGCCTGACGTCGACAACTGCCCCCTGGTTGCACATCTTAACTGACAGTTAGCGCAACATGCGGCAAATTATACAATCCGGACATCTCGCACGATGCTCCTGTACCGAAAGTGCGTGCCCCGACACCTCACGTGCGATCAACTGTGGCCGACCACACGGCCCGCGAATTGCTGACAATCGGGCCCGGGCGGGCCGGCCGAGAGGCGGGCTAGGATCGGCATCCGCCAGGCCCAAATGGGCGCACCACCGACAGGACGGGAAAGCTGTGTTCGATTACGGCGGGCGGACCGGTTACGAAGCGATCAGCGACATCGACCGCAAGGAGTTCCACGAGCAGGGCTTCCTCCTGCTGCGCAATGTGCTGACCGAGGACCACCGAGCGGCACTCGAGGCCGCGGTCGACCGGGTGTACGCCGAGGAGAAGGCCGCCGGTAAGACCACCGCCGACGGCACCCTGCACCTGCTGGGCTTCCTGGACCGCGACGAACTCTTCGGCGACCTGCTCACCCATCCGATCGCGTTCCCCTACATGTGGGGGCTGGCCGGTTGGAACATCTACACCCACCACAACCATCTCGACGTCACCCCACCGGCGCTGGAGCCGGAGAAGCCGTACTGGGGGTGGCACCAGGACGGCTACCGGCAGAACTCCGACCCGGAGACGATGGACCCGAACCTGCCCCGGCCGATGTTCTCGCTGAAGGTGGCCTACGTCCTGTCCGACCTGTCGGAGACCGGCCGCGGCGCCACCAAGGTGATCCCCGGCAGCCACCTGCGCAACTCCCTGCCCCGCCCGGCCGACCTCACCGTGCACAACCCGGATCCCGAGGGTACGGTCGAGATCACCGCCAACCCGGGCGACGCGTTCATCTTCGACCGCCGGCAATGGCACTCCCGGTCGACCAACCTGTCCACGATCACCCGCAAGATGCTGTTCATCGGGTACACGTACCGCTGGATCCGCCCGTTGGACGAGTTGCATGTCGACAAGGACGGCCAGTGGTGGGCGAACCGGACCCCGGTGCAGCGACAGCTGCTCGGCGAAGGCACCCACACGGCGAACTACTGGGGCATCAACTGGGACGGCTACATCGACGACGAAATCCCGCTCCGTAAGGAACTCAAGGAGCGTGAGCTGCTCGACCGCAGCATCCCCTGGCTGCGCTGACCAGCGGTCACCGGGTCCGTCGTCGGCATCCGCCCCGCCTGTGCCGGGGATGGGCGCCGACGACGGACCAGGTGCCGTCAGCTGTCGATCGCGCGGTCAGTCCGTCGGCCCGAGCGCTCGGCCAGTCGACCCGGCCAGTCAGTACCGGCTCATGCTGCGGCGGCCACCGACCCCGACGACCAGTGCCACACCGACCGCGGCCAGAATCACCTGCACGAAGAACTCCCGCCAGTCGAAGCCGGCGGTGCTGGCGAAGCCGCCGGCACGGGCGATGACAGTGCCCAGCAGGGCGGCACCGACGCCGATCAGCATAGTCAACCAAATCGGGATGTTCTGCTTGCCCGGCACGACCAGACGGCCGAGCGCACCGATAATGAGGCCGACGATGAGTGCGGTGATGATGCCCATGACGCTCATCTTTTCTCCTCCTTGTCGGAGATGTCGCGTTGTCCTTGGTGACCGCTTAGTTCCCGGCCATCGCGACAACCAAACCGATTCATCTCCGCCGGACGAGCAACCGCGTCAGCGTCCGAAGGATGCCGCCACGTCCCGTACCGCCGCGTCCATGGTCGTGAAGGCCAGCGACGGCGGCTCGGCGAGGGCGAACCAACCACACTCGGTGGCCTCTGCCGGATCAAGCCGGATCCGGTCGCCGACCAGGGTGGCCAGGAAGAAGCACTCCAGCACGCTCAACGTCTCGTCCTGGAACTCGTACTCACCCAGATAGAGGCCGACCAACGCACCGAGCTCGACCTCGACGCCCAACTCCTCCCGGCACTCGCGCAGCGCCGCCGACCGGGGGTGCTCCGCCCCGTCGCAGAACCCGCCCGGGGTCTCCCACTGACCAGCCCGGGGCGGTTTGGCCCGTCGGATGGCCAGAAACCGGGTACGGGCGGGGTCGGTCACCACCACGTTGACCGTCGGCCGGGAACTCTGGAACAGCTGGTAGTCGCAGCCACCGCAGCGAACCGGCGGCGGGCCGGGAAGCCCGGCACCGCACCGCGGGCAGTACGCCGCGCTCGGGCCGTACCCACGGGGGATCACCGCTTGCCGCCGGACTTCCCGTCCGAGCCACCGCCATCCGAGGTGGACAGGGCCGCGATGAACGCCTCCTGCGGCACCTCCACCCGGCCGACCATCTTCATCCGCTTCTTGCCCTCTTTCTGCTTCTCCAGCAGCTTGCGCTTACGGCTGATGTCGCCGCCGTAGCACTTGGCCAGCACGTCCTTCCGGATCGCCCGGATCGTTTCCCGGGCGATCACCCGGCTACCGATCGCCGCCTGGATCGGCACCTCGAACTGCTGGCGGGGGATGAGGTTGCGCAGCTTGGCGGCGATCGTCGTGCCGTAGCTGTACGCCTTGTCCTTGTGCACGATCGCGCTGAACGCGTCCACCGGCTCGCCGTGCAGCAGGATGTCCACCTTGACCAGGTCGGACGGCTGCTCGCCGGAAGGCTCGTAGTCCAGCGAGGCGTAGCCCTTGGTCCGGCTCTTCAGCTGGTCGAAGAAGTCGAAGATGATCTCGGCGAGCGGCAGCGTGTAACGCAGCTCCACCCGGTCGGCGGAGAGGTAGTCCATGCCCTGCAACGAGCCGCGCCGGCCCTGGCACAGCTCCATCACCGCGCCGACGTAGTCGTTCGGGGTCAGTACGGTGGCCCGGACCACCGGCTCGTGCACTTCGGCGATCTTGCCGGTCGGGTACTCGCTCGGGTTGGTGACGGTGGCCGTCTCGCCGTCCTCCATCACCACCCGGTAGACCACGTTCGGGGCGGTCGAGATCAGGTCGAGGTTGAACTCCCGCTCCAGCCGCTCCCGGATGATCTCCAGGTGCAGCAGCCCGAGGAAGCCGCAGCGGAATCCGAAGCCGAGCGCGCCGGAGGTCTCCGGCTCGTACGTCAACGCCGCGTCGTTGAGCTTCAGTTTGTCCAGCGCCTCGCGCAGCGCCGGGTAGTCGGAACCGTCGATCGGATACAGCCCGGAGTACACCATCGGCCGCGGGTCCTTGTAGCCGCCGAGCGGCTCGGTCGCCGGCCGACCGTTGATGGTCACGGTGTCCCCCACCCGGGACTGCCGTACATCCTTCACCCCGGTGATCAGGTAACCGACCTCGCCGACACCGAGCCCGTTCGCCTTGATCATCTCGGGCGAGATCACCCCGATCTCCAGCAACTCGTGGGTCGCGCCGGTGGACATCATCTTGATCCGGTCGCGGGCCTCGATCCGCCCGTCGATCACCCGGACGTAGGTCACCACCCCCCGGTAGACGTCGTACACCGAGTCGAAGATCATGGCCCGCGCCGGTGCCGCCGCGTCACCAACCGGCGGGGTGAACTGGCGGACGATCTCGTCGAGCAGGTACGGAACGCCTTCCCCGGTCTTGCCGGAGACCCGGATGCAGTCGGCCGGATCACCGCCGATCAGATGCGCCAGTTCCTCGGCATACTTCTCCGGCTGCGCCGCAGGCAGGTCGATCTTGTTGAGCACCGGGATGACGTGCAGGTCGTTCTCCAGCGCCAGGTAGAGATTGGCCAGCGTCTGGGCTTCAATCCCCTGCGCCGCGTCGACCAGCAGGACCGCGCCCTCGCACGCGGCGAGCGAGCGGGACACCTCGTAGGTGAAGTCGACGTGCCCCGGGGTATCGATCATGTTGAGCACAGCCGACTCGCCCTGACGTTCACCGGCGCGGATCGTCCAGGGCATCCGTACCGCCTGGCTCTTGATCGTGATGCCGCGTTCCCGCTCGATGTCCATCCGGTCCAGGTACTGGGCCCGCATCTGGCGCGGGTCGACCACCTCGGTGAGCTGGAGCATCCGGTCGGCGAGGGTCGACTTGCCGTGGTCGATGTGCGCGATGATGCAGAAGTTCCGGATGCTGCCGGGTTCGGTGGCACCGGGGGCGTTCACGCCGGAGTCGGGCGTCGGAGGCACGGTGGTCCGTTCTGCTGGGCTGGAGTCCGTCGTCTCAGCCGGCGTCGCCGGCCGCCACCTATGTTCCCACGGCCCGATCGTCGGGGTGGCCATGCCCACCACCGGGCCACCCACCGGGCCACCCGGGTGGCACCCGCGTGCCGGCCGGGTGCCGCTGCCGGGGTTCGTGGCGGCGGCGCGGCAGGATGGAGGGGTGGCTACAGTGCGGTTGCCCGCTATCCGGTACGACGCGACATCGGTCCGACCCGCCTGGGCGGACCTCCCACCCGACCTACGCGCGGCGATCTGTGGTCGGCTCGGCAGCCCGGTGACCTGGGCGACCAGCGCCGGCGGCGGCTTCACCCGGGGCTTCGCCGCGACACTGACCACCTCCGCCGGTGAGCGGGTGTTCGTCAAGGCGGCGTCGCTGGTCGAGCAGCGACACCTCAGCGACTGGTACGCCCGCGAAGCGGCGCTGACGGCCGAACTCCCGGCCCAGGTGGCGGCGGCCAGACCGCGGTGGACACTCACCACCGCCGGCTACTTCGTACTCTGTCTCGACGCTGTCGACGGCCGGATGCCGGCGCTGCCCTGGGCTCCGGCCGAGCTGGACGCAGCCCTGGCCAGCTGGGCGGGCGCGGCCCGCGCCCTGCGCCGGCCGCCGGCCGGGCTGGTCAACATCGGTCTGCCCGGGCTGGCCGACCTGGCCAGCGCCGACCTGGCCTGGTGGCAGGAGATCGCCGCCGGCCGGGAAGCCATGCCGGTGTTCGATACCGACACCGACGGCGACGGGCTGCTCCGGCGGCACCTGCCAGAGCTGGCGTCGCTGGAGGCGGACCTGCCCCGCCTGGTGTCCGACGACGCGGTCATCCACGGCGACCTGCGTCTCGACAACCTGCTGATCGACCGGACCGGGATGGCGTGGATCTGCGACTGGACCTGGGTGTGTCACGGTCCCGCCTGGTTCGACACGACGAGCCTGCTGGTCACCGCGTACGCCAGCGGCCTCGACGCAGACGCGCTGTTCGCCCGGCACCCGACCGCTGTCGACGCGCCGCCCGGCGGGCTGGACGCTGCGCTGGCGGCGCTCTCCGGCTACTGGCTGACCCGGGCGTCCGCCGGGCCCACCGGCGCCTCGCCGCATGTCCGCGCCCACCAGCGGTTCAGTGGCGAGACGGCGTTGGCCTGGCTGGCCGCCCGGCGTGGTTGGTCCGGCCCGTTTTGGCCGGCGCACCGATGAGCTGGTAACCTTGCCCTTCGCGCGTGGCGACACGCGTCGCCAGCATGCATCCCGGTTGTCGGGCCCGACCATCCGTCGGACTCCGGCACCTGTCCGGACCGCCACTGCGTCGGACCCGGTCACCGGGATGACTCGGGCGGACGCGTACGCCGCAAACGGATTGTCATTTTGGTCGTTTCGATTTCGGATGAGCAGGGCGAGGCTGTCGCGTGGCGAACATCAAGTCCCAGATCAAGCGCAACCGGCAGAACGAGAAGCGTCGGCTGCGGAACAAGTCGGTCAAGTCGGCGCTGAAAACCGCCGTCCGTAAGTTCAACGAGGCCAACGCGAACGGCGACACCGAGCAGGCTGCCGCGCTGATGCGGGAAGCCAGCCGCAAGCTCGACAAGGCCGTCAGCAAGGGCGTGATCCACAAGAACCAGGCGGCGAACCGCAAGTCCGCGATCGCCAAGCGCCTGCAGTCGATCGGCTCCTGACGAACCCGCTCCCACACGGACCAGCCGACCTCGCGAGGTCGGCTGGTCCGTGTGGGGTGACCATTGCCACCAGCCGGGCCCAACCCAGCTGAGCTGCGTCGGTCCCGACCCAACTGGTTCACGTCACTCGGGTGCCGGTGGTTGGTGATCGCTGAGCTGACCGGTGTGAAGCACGTTCAGCAGCACCGTCGGCGCGGCAAGCGCAGCAGCGGTAGCGGAGTTGGGGCCAAAGGGCTGTCAGGAAAACATCAGAGCCCCGAAGGGCGCACAAATTGCCGCTTAAGCAATAGCCCCCGCGGCTTTCTCCTCTACGCGGGGGCCCCCCAA
>NZ_JBSWXD010000075.1:0-29960 GCF_056160425.1 Micromonospora sp. ABR4_055 | reverse complement strand
AGAAGCGTCAGAACTCCTATCCTTCCAGTTCAGAGGGCACTTTCTATAGCCGGGGTCCTGCCGGTCCGACCTTCATCGGTGGATCGAGGCTCAGGCCCCTCGCCACCAATACCGTCCAGGAGGATGACGCGGGCGGCGGTGGAAAACACGAGACCACCGACCAGAAGGGGAGTTGCTCGAGCATCAAGTCGTGTGAACGTGGGCACGACCGCACTTCAAGTTGGGGAAATACGCCGCTCGCTCCGAAGTGGAACGCCAACTGGGCGACGGCCCTCAAACGACTCTTCCCGTCGCACTGCTCGGACGGCTCCGATAATCGCAACGGATGTGGGGGTCCGGCCGCCTGGATGGTCGACGCTGTCCGATACGGAGCGGAAGCCGGTGTCGATCCAAGGCTTGTACTGGCAGTGCTTATGGCAGAGGTGGCAAACTCTGAGGCGCTTGGTCCGATTGATAGGTTGGTGCAGACGGCCACCGTTGCTGCAGATAAGCTTGGTGTCTACGGCCCGATCAAGGATCTTGTCGGCTGGGTAACTGGATTCAAAAAGGGTGAGGGATACAATCCTCCGTCGATCGGATGGGGAAATATTCAGGAAAAGACCTTTAATGCGGTCAAAGAAAAGCATCCAGAAGCACTAGGTTCCGTTGAATGGATCGACCTCATTAACGACAACTCTCTCGCGATCAAGGTGACCGCCTACGCTCTCGCCGACTACCAGGAATTAGCAGAGGAAAGCGCTCCGGCGAGCATGCAAGCCGTATGGACACCGCAACAAGTCGCCGGTGGAATATATAACATTGGAACGGATAACTGCGATTTGGCTCGTAGGGGAGGGAGTTTCGGTCCTATGGGTTCCACGTATGCTGCGACGATCGGCCGGTACATGCAGACCTCGGACGAGCTGATTTGTAGGTCAGGTGTTTTTAGTTGTTGACCACGAAACGTCTGGTGGCTGTTCTGTTGTCCGTGCTGGCTTTTTCCGGGCTACCTGCGTGCTCGTCGCAAACCAACGAGTCGATCAATTACCGGCGCATGATTTCTGTAGCCGGATTCGAGTTGACTCGTGAGGAGTATGCGAATGGCGCCACTGGAGTGTATGTCGGTCCGGCGACGGCCGACATCGTTGATTCGGTTTCTGGCCCGGGTCTGGTCCTGTCGGTGGAGCCGGACGGCTACTCGGACGGGTCCTTCAAGTATGTAGCCGAAGGTAAGGGGCATGCGGATGACACAGGCGACTGCTCGGTATGGCTGCACAGGCTGGAATCGCCTTCCGCAGAATATGCTGGCGGTGATCGGTTGACGCCCTCGCAGCGTGCGGGTGTCATGGACGGCTCTCTGGTCGTCCTCAGAGTCGACGTACTCTGCGACGCACAAGCCGATCATTGGGACTCTTGACCTCGCAAATTTTGATCGATCTAGGCCGTGTTTTTAGAAGGCGCAGCAGGTCGCGGGGCGATGCGTCGTCTCCTACCACCAGGTTGTCGCCGCTTCCTGAAAACTGGCTCTGGCGCACATTCTGTGGCTGGTGGTTCATGCAGTGGCGAGGACGCGTTTGCGTAGGAGGTCGAGGTTGGCGCGGCCGTACATCTGCCGCTTGATCGTTTTGATGCGGTTGACGTGGCCTTCGACCGGGCCTGAGCTCCAGGGCTGGGTGAGGCCTGCGACGACGGCGTCGCGGTCGCTGACTAAACCGGCGGCGAAGCCCTTCAGCTCGGGATGTCCTCCGTGTCTGGCGCGGTCGATCCAGGCGTCGAGGTGTTGTCCGGTGCCTTGGTGGCGGACCAGGGCGGTGAACCCGCGGGCGAGGCTGGTGAGGGTGTCGAGGTCCGGGCAGCGGCAGCGGGCGTCAGCAAGGTCGGCGCGGTCGTCGTCGGTGAGTTTGTGCCCGGGACGCATGATCCACGCGGTGATCCGTCGCGCGGACGGCACCCGGACGACGACGGGAGCATTGCGGGTGCGGTTGATGGTGAGCCAGACCCGTAGTACGCGCAGGCTGCCCTGGTAGCTGAGGGCCAGGATCTCGGCGTGCAGATCGGCTGTCCGGTGGACGCCCTCGGCGAGCCGTTGCCGCAGGTAGGGGTGGAACGGAGCGAGAACGCTGGGTCGGCTGCTGGCGTTCGGGCCGATCAAGTCCTCGGCGGTGGCGGCGCGGGCGTACTTGCGGACGGTCCCGACGCTCATCTCGAGCCGGCGGGCCGTCGCTCTGATGGACAGTCCTTCGGACCGAAGGGTGTGCACGGCGGTGTGGCGGTGGCGGGTGTTCGCCGCGCGTCGTCCGGTCATGACCTGCTCCGTTGCGGTGGGCGCAAGCCTGGTAGGTGTCGGATCGGTGTTCTCGCGTAGGCACCGGCGGTGCCGGGCGACGACCTTCTCCACCGCGTCGCTCAGGTTCTTCAAGCAAGTGCCAGCGGTCGGCGATCTGGATGGCGTCGGGTGCTCCTCGTCGGGCACCCTCGGCGTAGCTGCCACCGCGATCCCTGCAGATGACCTGGACCCCGGGGTGCTCGCGCAGCCAGTCGGCGAGGGTGTCGGCGGTGCGGTCGGGCAGTACGTCGATCGGCCGGCGGGTCTGCATGTCGAGCAGTACGGTCGCGTACCGGTGACCACGACGGCGGGCGAAGTCGTCCACGCCCGGCACCGTCGGCGTCACCGTCGGCGGGTCGGGCATCCGCCGGATCATCCGGATCAACGTCGTCCGGGACACGGACGCCGCCAACCGTTGCGCCATCCGGGTGCCGGGTCGACCGCCCAATGCCACGGCGACCGCTTCCAGGTCGCCTGCCGCCTTGATGGTGTGCCGGGCGTACCGTCGGGTCAGCCCAGGCACCTGCTCGACGAACGTCTGCCGCCGGCACTGCGTGGTGAGGCAGGTGAACGACGCCGCCCGGTTCGCGCGTCACTCGCCTGGTAGTCGTCGTCAAGCTACGCAAGCGCGTGTACGTGATGTTTCGCCAGGCCGCGCAGAAGCTCTCCGCCGGATGGCGCTGGCCGAGCCAAAATCCTCAACGCCCTCTGCTGTCTCTGGTCCATCAACGCATTGACGGTGCCAACATTTTGCTCCCAGTCGTGACGCTGGCGGATCGAGTCGCGTCGAGGCCGGAGCGGGAGGTCACGAGGGCTCGGCGGGGGTGGGCAGGCCGGTGAGCGCATGCAGGAAGGGTGGCAGGATCTGAGGCAACAGCTCGAACTGCCCGTCGGGCACCAACACCGAGCGTGTCGGGGTGGCGGGGACCGAGCAGTCGGCTGCGGATTGTCCACGCCTCCTCGCCTAGGCTTACT
This sequence comes from Micromonospora sp. ABR4_055, assembly GCF_056160425.1. Classification (NCBI taxonomy): domain Bacteria; kingdom Bacillati; phylum Actinomycetota; class Actinomycetes; order Micromonosporales; family Micromonosporaceae; genus Micromonospora; species Micromonospora sp. ABR4_055. Next base: position 26,680 of record NZ_JBSWXD010000075.1, on the reverse strand, counting down.
GCTTGTGAGAAGCGCCCTGCCGACCACAGCGCGCCGGCGAGAGCGGACAGGACGAAGATCGTCTGGGGTGCTTCTGGTCCCAGTGCGTTGCGGAGCAGGTCCTCCATCCGGGTGAAGAACGCCAGGAACTCCCGGTCGACCGGTCGTGGCCGTTCGAGGGCGTGCCGATGCGCGCGACCGGCGAGGTTCGACGACGACCGTACGGTCTGCTCCCGCCAGACCACCGCGACCGGATGGTCGTTCGGTAGCTCGAGTGCCTGACACGCGGCCGTGACGCTGCGCAAATGCCCGCCCATTTCACGCCCGCATGCCTCGCACTCACCCGGCTCCACGGTGCCGGCCTTCTCAGGTACCGCGTGCGCCTCCAGGACGTACCGCAACGCGCTGTCGACTTCCCGCAGGGCGTGGCTGATCAGGTGCGTGCCGCTGGGATGCGGCGGCGTCTCGGTCACCATCCGGCACGCGTCATGGAAGAAGTCCGCCGCGCCGCGGCTCACCAGTCGGGCGAGCTGCGCGACGATCCGCGCTTGCCTCGGCGACAACGCACCCGCGTCGCTGCCGTCCTGGGAACCGAACCCCATCACCTGACTCCTTCACGATGTCGTGCGTACGAGCCCTCAGGGAGGGCGATCAGGCACCAGCGGTCGTGTCCCACAATCCGCGTGGTCGACCCCGAAAAGCGCAGCCACACCGGTGTCGCAGCCGGGTTCTGGCCGGGGCGCTCCTCCGTCGGAGGCCGCGATGCACCATGACTGCCGGCAGCCTACGGTCCCGTTCGGGACAGCCGTGGCAGAGTGCGAAGCAGTTGTCGCACCGTGTCCTTGGCAGTGTCGATCTGCGGCGGTCGCGGCCAGGCCGCACGGTTGGCATCGACGAACGCGTCCACGGGCTCCGACGGCGCGGCATACAGGTACCGGTAGGCGTTCGCCAGCTGCAGCACGTTGAGCTGATTGACCTCGGCGTCGTCGACATCGGTGTATCCGGCACCATCGGCGGACAGCCGCACCGTCAGTCGTGACGTCAACGGCATGAGGATCTCTTCGGTGCCGCCAAGGCCAAGGCCGCCAGCCAGCCCATGGCGGGTGCGGCCAGCCGCCGCGAGGATCACGGGGGTATCACTGACGTACAACGGCGACGGCGCCCGGAGCAGCTGCAGCGACGCGGTGGTGAGCCAATCGCTCATCCGAGCGACATTCTGCTCGACCCGGGAACGGAAGCTCAGCCCGTCGAGCAGTTCGTCGATCCGCTGCCAGGCGAGGTCGTCGAATGCGGCTTCCAGCGCCCACGGACCAGCAGCGTGGACACCTGTGATGTCGAAGAAGTGCGCTCGGAGAAGATCACCCGCACGGGTGACGACGGACCGACGCAGCAGGTCCCATACCTGCGCGGCGGCGTGGTAATGCGCCAGCAGCAGGTGCACGCTGCGCATGAAGTGCAACGCGACAGCGTTCTTGATCACGTCCATGTGCTCGGCGCTGCCGAACACCGCCCCGGCCTCCGCCGCATCGATCGCGGCGCCGAGCCGGGTCTCGACCTGCTGCCAGAGCCGCTCGGCGGACGCTGACGCGGCCGGAACGAAGTCATCGATCGCGCCGCAGCCCTTGACGCCCCGGGGGCTCTGATCGGCCGAACTCCAGCGCCGCCGCCCGCAGCTCGCAGCCGTTGTTGCGATCGGCGGTGCCGAAGCGCCGCAACACCACCTGCGACACGACGTGCTGGTGACGTACCCGTGCCGGCATCTCGGCGCGCGGGGACGCCATGTGCCGCAAGAAGTCCTCCGGGCCAAGCCCGGCGGGAAACGGCTGCGACTACATGCGCGATGGCCGGACCTGGCAGATCCGGCACGGTGGTGGTTCGACGTTCTCGCTCTCGTCCAACGGCTGCGCGCCGCGCAGGAACGCCGCACGGTCAAGCCCTCCTGCGCGTGCCTCGGCGAGCAGCTCCGTATGGCCGTTGCACAGGTCCTTGTTGTCCTGGCGGGCGCGCAAGCAGCCGGCGACCCGGCAGCCCCAGCCGAACACCGGGTGCTCGCGGGGCAGCACGATCAGGTCCGGGCGCAGCAGCGGATCGAAGCGTGGCCCGCCGATCAGGGCGGCCAGCAGCTCCAGGCGGTCCCGGCCCACCCGAGTGTCCCGGCCGCCGTGCGGCGGGGTGAGGACCCGCAGCGTCGGCACAATGGCGGCGGTCATCCCGGCTCACCCCACACCCTGCGCAGGACGGCGCTGAACGCCGGGTCGGTGATGTCGACATGCGCGTAGATCTCGTCGACCACCGCCGTGGAGGCCCAGCCACCAGCATCCCGGACGATCATCAGATTTCCGCCAGCGGCGTCCAGGACCGCCGTGGCGAACGAGTGCCGGAAGGCGTGGGGCAGCACCGTGCCGAGCCCCGCACGGTGCCCGGCCCGGCGCAGCATCCGCCGTGCGGCGACCGCAGCCCACGGTTGGCCAGCGGCCGGTCCAGTCGGTTGCACCAACAGCATCCCGTGCTGCGCGCCGGCCGGGTACTCGGTGGTCACGTACTCGAAGTAGGTGTGGATCATCGCCGGGCTGACCCGCTTGATCAGCCCGCCCCGCACCGTGCCGTCCTCCAGCGACCACGGCCACTTCGTCTTGGCCGCGGCCCGGTTCGGGTTGTTCTCCCGATGACAGATGTGCGAGTGCGGTGTCTACACATCCGTCATCGTCGAACTCCAGGTCGAGCGGGACAAAGCAGAGGCCGCCGCCGCGCTGGTTCCCCGCCGCCGACGCACACAGGCCGCCTGACCGACCCGAACCGCCGACACCACCTCCCAGCCTCCGACCACACCAACCCCCGGACGACCCCAACCCGCGACTGAGGACACCAAGATCGCCCGACACGTCACCCGCCGTCACCCGTCAGCCGCGACAGCCCCAGACCCGGGCAGCAGACGGGCGGATGCAGCAGCCGCGGCCAGGCGGAGTAGGGTTGGCCCTTGACGGGCCGTTAGCTCAATCGGCAGAGCTGAGGACTTTTAATCCTTAGGTTCTGGGTTCGAGTCCCAGGCGGCCCACCACATGACCTGGGAAAATAGCAATCAATCGATGATTGGCCCACCCTTTATCTGGCCAGATTTGCCGGATATGACCCGCTATGCGGGGAGCACCCAGCGAACACCCAAGACGCCCACGACCACGGTCGGCGTCGACGGCTGCAGCCGGACTGCAGGGTGTGGTACGCAGAGCGGGGGAAGGCCGGCCGGGTGGCCATGCTCGCCGCCGGGTGCAACCCGGCCGTTCCGGGCGGCTTCATGTAGAAGTTCGTCAACTTCCGGCTGCGGTTGGTCGTGGTCGGCGACATCACGGCCGCACCGCTGGCGCGCGCCTTGTCCGCTGGCCCGGTCCTTCAGCAGCTCCAGGTACCGCTCGTCGTCGGGCGTCTTGTTCACGCGGAGAGACGCCAGCCGCTGGGTGCGGAGTCAGTTGGCGACCTGCGCGTCGACGATCGGCGCGGCGTTCGGGTCAGAGATGCCATCGACGGCCGTGGTGAAGAACCGCCACGTGGTGAAGAACGCCCCACCCAGGTACGCGACGGGTCGGCCGTCGGCGTGCGGCCTGGGCCTGACCGCCCACAATCCCGCGCACCGGGCGGGGCTGGTGGACCCGAACGGCCGTGAGCCCGAGGTGCTCGACGCGGCCTGCCGATATGCTGCGGTCGGGCGGCGCGGCACCATCTCCATGTCGATCTCCCGCAAGAGTCGATCGCGCCGCCCCGACCCCTGCCCGGCATCACCCCGGGTCGTTGGTGCTCTGACCGCCGGGTGAGGCAGGTGGGCCGGCGGCCCGTGGCGGTGTACTCGGCGACGGCGCGGCCGGCGGCGGCGACACTGACCCGGGCCAGGACGGCGGGTACGGTGACCAGGCCGGAGTCGGGCGATTCGACAACCGTGATCGGGCCGCCGGGTTCGCGCTCGATGCCCCGCGTGCCGTCCGGGAGCCAGCACACTGCGGCCCGGTTGACGCGCGTGTCGACGTCGATCCGCAGCTGAGCTGGCCCGTCCACGGGGCCGATCCAGATGGTCTGGCCGGTTCCACCGTGGGCCATGATCGACTCAGCCTGGCCGGCGAACAAACTCGGCGGCGCGGCCCGGGTCGGGCAACGGCTCGCGGTGGCCGTGGTAGTCCACCATCACCGCGGCCAAAGGTCCTCCTTCCCCTATATCGGTCGGTCGGGCCGTGTGGCCGGCGGGCGCTGGTGGGCGCGATCGCGGTGGCGGCGCGTCGGGCTGGGGCCGCCGGCATCGGTCTTCTGCCTGGGTCCTGTCGAGCGCGGATGGCCACTCCAGGGGTCCCGCAAGTACGGGCCGTCGTCTTCCTGCTGTCGTGAACTCATCCGCGACCTGGGCTGCGTCCATGGTGGTGATCCGGGTGTGATCGGGTTGCTTCCCTGTCCAGTCCCCCGTAGATGTCGAACGTGGTTGTTTCCGGGAAGGGGTGGGAGTGTCACGTCGACGGCGTACCGGTCGCCGTTGCCGTGCGGGCGGCCGCGGTCGGGTCAGTCGACGAACGGCCGCTCGGGATGCCCGACACCGGTGACGTGGTCGCGACCTCGTGGCCGTGGTGCGGCTCGGTCGCTGGCCTGCGGCCCCGGCAGGCGATGGTGGTGGTTCCAACCTTGTACCTCGTGGGTCTGGTGGGTTGGCGCGTCTGGCTAGCGGCCGAGGCGTCTGGCTGTCTCGTCGGTCAGCGTGTCGGTGAGGTCGTGCAGGAGTGCGAGCGCCGTGTCCGTCTCTGCGGTCGGTGTCAGCGCTTGCACGTATGCCATCACGATCAGGTTCTCGTCGCGGACGAGGTGAGTGATGTCGATCCGGGTGGCTCCGAGGCCACCGCCGGCGGTGGTGCTGTTCGCGTCCAGGTCCTGGACGGTTTCGAATGATAGGCCGCTGTCTTCCCACCAGCCGGTGAGGTCGGCGGTGGTGGTGCCGGGTGTGGTGTCCTTCCACAGGTCGACGTAGCGGGCGGCGTCCTGGTTGTACGCCTCGACCGCGCCTGACACGTCGTCGTAGACCCGGACCTGTACCCCGCCGACCGGTTCGAATGCGCCGAGTTTGGTGGTGAGACGCCCGTCGGGGGCGTGGGCGACGAAGGCGCAGTCCGCCGACCAGTGGGTCCGGCCCACGCTGTAGGCCGTGTGGTGGTCGCGGGCGGGAACGAGGGCGAGCCCGAATCGCCGGAACAGGTCATCCGACCGCAGCCGGGTGCACAGGTTCATGGGCATCTGGTCATACGGCGGTGTCGGGTCGGGCCGCGGGCCCTTGTCGTCGGTCCCGCACGCGCCGGTGACGCCCACGAGCACGGCGGCGGCCACACACGCGGCGAGGACGCTCCGCCTGCCGGCGGTGGGGTTCATCGCCCTTCCTCGCTGCGGCCGGTGACGAGGGTGCTGATGTCGGTGCTCTGGTGTTTCCAGGCGACGCCGGGTAGTTCGGTTCTGCTGCCGTCGCGGGTGAGGTAGGTGACGCCGTCGGCGGGTGGGGTGGCGCGGCCGATGACGTCGAGGGTGAGGCCGTTGCGGTCGAAGGCGTCGCGGCAGGCGTCGAGCCGGTCGTCGGGGACGGTGAAGGCGAGTTGGAAGTCGGCCGATGCGCTCATGGCGAGGGTGAGGTCGTCGGTGCCGATCAGTTTGGCGACGGCGCTGACGGCGGGGTGGACGGCGATGTCGTCGGCGGTGATGGTGAAGCCGACGTCGCTGGCGGTGGCGAGTTGTTCGATGGTGGCGCGCAGGCCGTCGGAGGTGTCCTGGCAGGCGGTGGCGTAGCCGCCGGTGGACAGCAGCCGGCCTTCGGCGACCCGGGGGCGGGGGCGGCGCCAGTGGGTGAGCAGGTCGTGTTCGGTGTTGTCGGGCAGTGTCCAGCTGTTGGCGTCGCGCCGGGGGAAGTAGGCGACGGCGGCGCCGAGGAGGCCGCAGGGGCCGGTGACGCAGAGGTGGTCGCCGGGTTGGGCGCCGCGGCGGGTGAGGGCGGTGCCGGTGCGGCAGATGCCGATCGCGGACGCGGAGAGCACGATGCGTTCGGCGTTGCCGATGTCGCCGCCGACGTTGAGGGTGCCGAGGTCGGTGCAGGCCTGGTGGATGCCGGCCATGGAGAAGCTGGCTTCGCGGGTCATCGGTGCGCTCCCAGGATGGTGGAGATGTCGCTGAGGGTGGGTCGGCCGTAGCGGAGTGGCCGTGGCCTCGCTCTTCGCGGCGGTTGCCGGGTGTCACGGGTCCCCGGGTGGGTCGTCGCGTGGATGGTTGGTGGTGTTGGTCCGGTGTTGGGCGGGGATGTCGCGCAGGGTGGGGATCTCGGTCCAGCCGGGCCAGGTCGGTTCCAGGGCGGTCCGGCCGCCGTGGTGGCGTAGCACGATGTCGTCGGTGCAGGTCAGGACGGCATCGGCCGCGGTGGTGCGGATCAGGGCGAGGACGGTGGTGAGGATGTCGCGCAGGGTGTTGTCGCCGTGGGGGTCGTCGGGTGGGCTGTTGTCGGCGGTGGGAGTGAAGCGGACTACCAGCATCAGCCGGGCGTCGGGAACGCCGTAGTCGGTGACGGTCTCGGCGTCGTCGTGGTCGACGCCGCGGGCGTAGGCGGTGAGCCGGTGGCGGTCGCGGGCGAGTCCCCCGTCGACGGGCTCGGCCCCGAGCAGCGGCCGTACGATTTCCAGCGCCTCGGCTGGGGCGATGACGGCGGCGCTGATCAGGCGGAGTTCATCAGCCATCAGGGGTGCCTTCCGTCGGCGGGTTGCCGGCCGTCGGCGGTGGCTGGTCCTGCGGGCCGAGGAGTCCGAGGACGATGAGGGTGTCGGGGGTGGGTGTGGAGCGGTCGACGGCGTCGGCCCATCGACGGTGGGTGCAGGGGTGTGGGGTGAGTCGTCCCTCGAAGCGGCACTGCGCGCACATGAGGGTGTCGTCGTCGGGGGTGTGCAGGGCGAGGATGGCGTCGGTGGTGACGTCCGCTGACGGGTGGGCCCGTGCCGGTGCGGGTGGGTAGGTGGGTGTGATGGTCATGGGTGGTGTTCCGTCCTCGGGGAGGGTGCGTGGGCGAGGTGGGTGTCGCCTGGTTGTGGGTGTGGTTCCGGTCGCTGTCGGTGGCTCGAGGGGGATCCGCCGCCGGTCGGTGGCGTGGCCGATGCCGGTCAGGGTTTACGGGCGAGTCCTCCGAAGTCGTCGACGTCGACGGTGTGGGCGGTGTCGGGTCGCCAGCGGGTGACGGAGACGACGCCGGGTTCCAGGAGTTCGAGTCCGTGGAAGAAGCCGGCGATAGTGTCGGGGGTGCGGTTGACGCGGGGGTTTTCGCCGCTGGCGTTCCACTGGCGGACCATGTCGTCCATCGGCGCGGGGTGGATGACGTTGGTGTCGTCGCACAGGGCGAGGTAGCTGCCGGCGGGGACGGCGTCGACGAGACGGCGCACGATGGCGTACGCCTGGGTGTCGTCGGTGAGGTGGGCGGTGACGCCGAGCAGGATCAGGGCGACGGGTTGGTCGAAGTCGAGGGTGTGGGCGGCCTGGGACAGGATCGCGTCGGGGTCGGTCAGGTCGGCGTCGATGTAGTCGGTGGCGCCGTTCGCGGTGCTGGTGAGCAGGGCGCGGGCGTGGGCGAGGACGAGGGGGTCGTGGTCGACGTAGACGATGCGGGATTCGGGTGCGAGTGTCTGGGCGACCTGATGGGTGTTGTCGGCGGTGGGCAGGCCGGTGCCGATGTCGAGGAACTGGCGGACACCGGCGTGGGCGAGGTGGGTGACGGCCCGGACGAGGAACGCGCGTTGCGCGAGCGCGATCTCGGCGATGTGCGGGTTCGCCGCTCTGATCCGGTCTCCGATCTGGCGGTCGGCGGCGAAGTTGTCCTTGCCGCCGAGCCAGTAGTTCCAGACCCGGGCGGACTGCGGGACGCTGGTGTCGATGCCCTGCCTCGTGGTGGGCGCGGTGTCGCTCATGACCGGGCTTGCCTCTCCGGATGGGTCGAACGGGTTGCGTACGGCGGTGGCGGGCACGGCTGTCACGACTCTCGGCCGGGGCCGACAGCGCGGGTGTGGGGTTGACGCCACATGGGCCACAGGGGTGGTCCTCCGTCGGGCAGGTGCACCGGCGTCGGTGTGGTGTCGTAGTAGCCGTGCCGTTGGTAGAGGCGTCGGGCGTCGGTGGTGGTGGCGACGAGGTGGACGCCGGTGCCGGCGGTGTCGCAGATGGTGTGCCGGTGGGCGAGCAGGGCGGTGCCGATGCCGTGGCGCTGCCTGTCGGGTGTGACGCCGAGGTAGGCGAGGTCGGTGTGGGGGCGGCGCGGGGTGTGGTGGTGCAGCGCGGCGGCGAGGCGGGCGAACCGTGGAGCGTGTTGGCCTGCGATGCGGTCGATGAGGGCGGTGTGGTGGGGATCGAGGTCGTGGGCGGTGGTGTGGGGCAGCCAGACGGCGGCGCCGGCGTGGTCGCCGCTGGTGTACACGGTGCCCGAGGTCATCGCGTGGGTGAGGATCGCCGGGCAGAGTCGCTGGTAGACGTGTCGGCGTTCGCCGGGGTCGGGGATGAGCCAGACGGCGTCGGGGGTGTCGACGAACGCCTCGACCAGGGTCGCGGTGAGTGCGGGGATGTCGTGGCGGTCGGCGACACGGATCACGGTCGTGGTGGGGGTGGTGGTCACCGACGGATCTCCTTACGTGCGGCGGGGGTCGGTTGGGTGGTGGAGCGGGTGGCGGCGTCGGCGCCCGCGCCGACCGTGGCGTAGACGTGGCGGCGTGTGCGGTGCAGGACGGCGGCCCATGCCAGACCGGCGGTGACGGCGGCGGCGTAGAGGCCGGGCAGCGCCCACCGCACGGGTGAGCCGGCAGGGGTGTTGAGAAGGTCACCGAACCCGGCCAGGGTGCCGGTAAGGATGACGGCGAGCACGACGAACGCCCCGGCGGGCGCGACGGTGACGGACCAGCGGCTCTCACCCCGGCGGTCGTGACGGAAGAACATGATGACGGCGAGGCTGGTCGCGGTCATCAGGATCAACACACCCAGCCCGCCGGTGACGGTCAACCAGAAGAACAGATGAACGATCGGATCCAGGCCGGCCAGCGCGTAGCCGGCGATGGTCAGCCCGGCCACACCGGTCTGGGCCAGCGAGCCGAGCCGCGGCGCCCCGGTCCGCCCGCTGGTACGCCCCAGCGCGGCGGGAAGGACCTGTTCTCGGCCCAACGCGAACAGGTAGCGGGCGACCATGTTGTGGAAGGCCAGCAGGGCGGCGAACAGGCTGGTCACCAGCAGCAGCCGGCCCACGTCGATGATCAGGCGTGGGAGGTGGCCGTCGACCAGCACGAACATCAACTCCGGCCCATGCTGGGCGGCTTCGTTGATGATGCGGTCGGGGCCGGCGGCGGTCTGCATCGCCCACGCCGACCCGGCGTAGAGGATCGCGGTGACGGCGATCGCGGTGTAGGTGGCGTGCGCGACCGTACGCCGGGGGTCACGGGTCTCCTCCGCGAGCACGGTGGTGGCCTCGACACCGACGTAGCCGGCGATCCCACCGACGAGGATCGCCGCCATCCCCGGCACCGCCAGATGCCCCGGCGCCAACCCGTGCACCGACAGCCCCCCGCCGGCGGGGTGGGCGGCCATGACCGTGTCGAAGACCACCACCACGGTGACCTCCGCGACCAGCAGCACACCCAGAACCCGGCCGTTGAGGTCGACCCGCGCCAACCCCAGCACCGCGACCGCCAGCCAGCCGCCGAGAGCCCACACCCACCACGGCACGCCGACACCGGCCACCGCCGACACGGTCGCGGCCGTGACGACACCGAACGCCCCGTACAGGCCGATCTGCATCAGGTTGTAGGCCACCACCGCCACGAACGCCGCCGCCACACCACAGGCCGGGCCGAGAGCGTGCGCGACGTACGAGTACATCGACCCGGCGTTGACCACATGCCGCGACATCGCGACATAGCCGACCGCGAACACCACCATCACCACAGCGGTCGCCGTATAGGCGACCGGCACCCCCGACAGACCGGTCACCGCATACGCCGTCGGCACCGCCGACGCCACCACCGTCATCGGCGCCGCAGCCGCCAGGACGAAGAACACCACCTGCGGCACACCCAGCCGCGACCGGGCCAACGCGGCGGCGACACCACCCCGACGCGGACGCGGCACACCAAACGAAACCGACACAACAATCCCCAAGAAAAGACAAGAACCAGACGACACGGAGGCAGGTCAGACAGAAGGCGGGCAGGGCGCCTGAGCAGACGCCTGAACAGGGCAGACGGTGGTCAGGTCCGGCCACCCAACACAGCCCGGCCGACCGCCGCCGACAACTCCCACAACAGGACGTCGACCTGCGCCGGCACCGGACTCAACAACCGGTCCAGACGCCGCCGAGCCCGCGACTCACCGCCGAGGAACCGGCCCTCAACACCAACAGCCGCACACAACCGCGCCAGAACGCTGTCGAACTGGTCCAACCGGTCACCACGACCGATCCGCGTCGACAACCGCGCCCACGGCCACGCCGCCACATTCATGTCCGCCGGCTCCCACACCGTCCGGACCGTCACCAGCCGCCGCACCCGCACCGGACGCACCACCCCCGCATCGGACAACCGCTGACCGATCGCCGGCACCGACACATCCGCGAGAACGTCCAACCACACCGGAACCGGCTGACCCGGCTCAGCCGCCACCCAAGCCGCTATCTGCCGCTCCAACCCGACCAGCCGCACCCCCGGTTCCGGACACGCCAGATGCCCCGACGGCGTCACCACCAACACCCCCGCCACCACCAGGTCCGCCAACACCGCAGCCGTCGCCCCGAACCCGGCGATCCGCGGCGCCACCCGCAGCTGACCCGACACGTCGTGATGCGCCATCAGGAAGAACTCATCCGCCAACAACCGACGATCAACCGGCACCGACAACACCGACCGCCGATGAGTCCCGGACTGGTAGACGGTCATCGCCGACCGTTCCTTGTCCAGCCGCGCCAAAGCGAAGGGATGGTGAAAGGTGACGGCTGACTCAGAGGGCCAGGGCACGACGCCGGCGCTGCTCGAGCCCTGGCTGCGGCGTACGGGCGTTGCCCGAGAAGGGTCTGCCCACCCATGCCATCGGCTGCCGCCACCGGGTCAGCCCTCCGCACGTGTACGAGCTGCAGGCGCGAGATTGACCATCGTCGCCCTGCCGGCTTAGGTGCCCGTGCCTGCGCGGGATGGCCCAGATTGTGTGAGCGGGACGCGGTGCAGTCCGGGCACCGCAGCGTCTGCCCGCAGTCGGGGCACCATCGGTGCCGACACCTGCACAGCGCAAAACCCGCGATGGTGCCCACCAGTGCGCAGGCGACGGCCACTGCGAGTGCAGAGGTCAGCGACATGGCTACACCTTCCAGTGAGAGACCGTGATCGGGCCTGGGGGGGGGGGGGGGGGGGGGGGGGGGGGGGGAGGGGGGGGGGGGGGGGGGGGGGGGGGGGGAGGAGCGTGGCTACACTTTCGGGGGGGAGGCTGTGGTTGGGCTGGTTGTGTGGGTGGGGGGGACACCGGCACGGCAGGCGGTCGAGGACACCAACTGACTAGCGCCCAACGGGTACCGGCATGGTTCGTAATGCCGACGAACCGCCGGGAGCAGCCCTGTCGATGTACGACGGCGAGGTCGTGAGTCCATTCAGGCGGTATCTTTGGTCCGTCGCTAGACCGCTGACGCAGACACGGAGACTGTCCGCATCTGCCGACGAAGCCCCAGGGTGGTCGCGCTTCTGGTCCGATTCGTGCTGTGATCGCTACGGGCGACGTTGAGGGGTGAGTGGCCTGTGGCGGATAGCAGCGTTCGCGGATCGGCACCGACGGCTGGACAGGTGGCTCGGGCCCGGGTGTCATACGACTGGCTCACCGGCATGGACGGCGCGCTGCACTGGGTCGAGTCGTCACCAGAGAGCGGCCGAGCCGTGGTAGTGACGTGGAGACCCGAGTGGAATCCCCCGGACGTTGACATCTCACGCCTCGATGGGGCGAACGTTGGAAGCAGCCTGCACGCCTACGGCGGTATGCCCTACGCGATCCACCCGTCAGCCGGGGCGGTGATGGTGAACGGTTCCACTGGGCTACTAGCGGTCGACATTGCTAAAGCCAAAACCGCGCATGTCTATGGCGATCTCACCCAAAATTCAGATGAACTGATATGCGTTCGCGAGGATGAGGCCGGAGACGAATTAGTTGCAGTGGACATTATGTCGGGCGGGCTGCGTGTCTTGCTGGCGACCAATGGATTCTTTGCCTCACCTCGGCCATCGGCGGGACAACTAGCTTGGATTCAATGGGGCAGGGGTGCGATGCCCTGGGACTCAAGCGAACTGTGGGTTGCTGAATATCGCCCAGGATGGCCTGTCGGCCGAAAAGTGAAGATCGCCGGAGGGTCTGACGAGTCAGTCGTCCAGCCACAGTGGGACGCCGATGGCAATTTGTATTTTCTGTCTGACAGATCGGGCTGGTGGAATCTGTATCGTTGGCGCAATGGACAAGCGGATGAGATAGCGCCGATGGTTGCCGAATGTGCTGCCGCACCGTGGGAGTCCAGCTATGCCAACTACGTAATTCTTCCGCGGCGACGAATCGGCCTGGTCTTTCAACGTGGACCAAGGTTCGGACTGGTTATTGTCGAACCTGACGGTCGCATGAACCCCATCAGCCTGCCTTACACCGCGATCAAGCCCCATGTCGCCGCGATCGACGACAGGATTGCGCTTATCGGCGCATCCCCGACCTCGTCGCAGCAGATTGCCTTGGTGTCGACCGACGGTTCCGACAAGCTGGAAGTCATTCGACAGGGCGCTGCGAGTGTCACGGAAGCCGCCTCCATCTCTGTCCCGGAAACAATCCAGGTACCCTCTCGTGATGTCAATTTGACCGTCCTCTTCTATCCGCCAACGAGCAAGCATGGCCCAGCGCCGATGATCGTCCGACCGCATCCTGGGCCGACTTACCACAGCGATCTCCGATTGGACTGGGAGGTGCAGTTCTTCACGAGTCGCGGGTTCGCAGTGGCTGATGTCGACTATCGCGGAAGCACTGGATACGGTCGAGAGTTCCGCAAGTCTTTGGACGGCCAGTGGGGCCGACTTGATGTCGAGGATTGTCGTCTTGTGGCGATGCATCTACTTGCGACAGGCAGAGCGTGCCCTAGCGGCGTGTTCATCTCAGGTGCGAGTGCCGGCGGCTTTACCGCGCTCCGGGCGGCGTGCGAGGACGGACCATTCCTGTTGGCTGTAGCCAGGTCGGCGATTGTCGACCCGGTGAAATGGATGGTCACGGCGCCCCGTTTTCAGCGGCCGCACGCGAGGATTCTTTCCTCCGACGGCGCTCGCGTCACGCCGGATCGAGTAAGATGCCCCGTACTGCTAATCCACGGCAGTCGGGATGATGTTGCGCCAATAAATGAGGTGGTCGAGTTGGCGACGGCACTCGATCGCCGAGGACGGCTGTCCGGCATGCTGGCACTCGACGGCGTCGGGCACTATATATCTACGCCCACCGCCATATCGGTGGCGTTGGAGGCGGAACTTCAAGCCTATCTCGACGTAATCAGGAATGGCGGACACTCCCTTCCGTAGCGATCAGGGTGGGTAGCTGAGCCGCTGCGTATTCGCCTAGGTCCCTCACGGCGGGAAGATCCGTGTAGGGGTGAAGCTCGGCGAGCATGAGTACGATGCGGTGAGAGCTGCGAAACGAATTGAGCTTTACGGCGTGGTCGATTGCCTGTCGTGCAACTGTGCATGCATGGTCAATCTGGCGCGATCGCGCGAGGGACGAAGCGTGGAGCGCGGTGTCTATCGCCAGACGTCTCACTCGACTCGGCTCCAGTTTCGCAACCGCTCGGGAAACTTCGCGTTGCGCGAGCTCATAAAGGCCGAGATCATAAAAGCAATGGGCCTTCTCATCGGCGAGATCGGCTTCACTGAAGTAGGCGATCCAGGACGGCTCGTCCGAGGGAATGCTCCGAGCAAGATCAGACTCAACTTGAAGCAGCGTTGCGGCGCAGGCAGCCTCATCGCCGCGTCTTGCCTGAGCACGGGCCAGCACAGTGCGGAAGACCGCCCGTACACCGGGCGTGGTCTGACGTTCGGTGCCGCGCAGTGCGGCGGTGGCGAGGCGCCCGGCCTGGTCTGGGTCTCCGCAATGCAGTGCCAAATGGGCGAGGCTGACAGCTATGATGTATCCGCCGTACAGGTGGTTTCCGGTTCTTGTAGCGATCGCCAAGGCTTGCTGGTAGTGCTGCTGCGCTGTACCGTCCGCCCCGAGGTCGACCGCTTCGTATCCTGCGAGTTCGAGGAATCCCGTTGCTATAAGCGGCGACTGAGAGGCCAGGATGTCGAGTTCCCGCCCCAGGATGTCGGTTACGTTCGAGTAGATCCGGCCGGCACCATGAGTGTGGTCAGCGGTTCGGAGCTCCTGCAGTCTCAGCGCCGCCTTGGAGCTCTCGTCATCGGAGACGCGTGAGTACCCTACGTCCAAGGCAGACGCCAGTAGCCAGTCCAGAACGGGTCGATCGGTAGCCTCGGAGCGGAACCCCTGTGTCCTGCTCCCTGTGTCTCGGCCCGCTCGTAGCCCGCGTTCACGCTGCAGCATCGGGATCAAGCGCCGGAGCGCCCCTCCGGCGGCGAGCGCTACATCGCATCGTTCGACCAGATCATCTGAAGCTGTTCGCTCCGCCGCCTCGATCTTGCGGATCAGGTCCTTGTGCACGAACAACGCTCTGCCGAGGTCCGCCTGGGACATGTCGCGTTCTTGGCGCAGGCGACGGACCTCCGCACCGAGAAAGTGCTGCACAGACCGTCCCGGCTCAAGCGTTCTTGGGGCTTGGCCCACCGCTCACCGCCTGTTCCTACCTGCCATGCATCGCCAACGGGGGTTCATTGTCGATGAGACAGGGGACGACGAGCAACGCCTGCGACCGCCATGCGGACACATCCAGTTGTCCGCATCTGCCCCCTGCCCAGAACCCCGCGCGTTGGGTTTGCTCTCTTCATGGAACTCGGCTGCAGGATGGGGAGCTTGCTAGACGCAGGCGGGCCAACCATGCCCCAGTCGACTAAGGTGCATCTACCCCGAGCGGCGTCCTCCGAAGCTGCCGTCCTTGTCGAGGACGGCAGTCCCGCCCACCAGGCGAAACGCGAGAACGATGCCACCGCCAGCGTGTACGAGAGCGGCGTCTACGCGAACGGACCGTGTGCGGATAACGTGGCCGAGCGGATGCCGACCTCGCAGCCGTCCGGGCGGCAGAGGATTCAGCCGGTATGCGGCCGCGCGTATCGAGCACAACTGGGGCGCAGCCGGCGGGCGGTGTTGCAGGGTGGCGCGCAGCGTCGTCATGGTCTCGTAGCCGTAACAGCCGCTGGTGTGCGGACCAGGCCTGCGTCAGTGCTCGCGCTTCTCGGCAGTTGTTCTGATGATCTATTGGAAGGGCTTTCTGACGTGATGGATGTAGTGGCGGATGACTCGGCGGAGGTCGATGGTCTCCGGGAGGCGTTGGTTCGGGAACTGCTGGCCGGGGGATCGATTGCGTCTGCTGAGGTGGAGGCGGCGTTCCGGGTGGTGCCTCGGCATCTGTTCGCTCCGGAGGTGTCATCGGAGCGGGCGTACGCGAACGACATCGTCCGTACGAAGCGTGACGAGCACGGGGTGACGATCAGTTCGGTGTCCGCGCCGTGGTTGCAGGCGGTGATGCTGGAGCAGGCGCAGATCGGTCCGGGGATGCGGTGTCTGGAGGTTGGTTCTGGTGGCTATAACGCGGCGTTGATGGCGGAGCTGGTCGGGCCGGGCGGTGCGGTCACGACGGTCGACATCGACGCGGATGTGACCGGGCGGGCGCGCCGGTTCCTGGACGTCGCCGGCTACGGGCGGGTCAACGTGGTCCTGGCCGACGCTGAGCACGGTGTGCCGAAGCGGGCGCCGTTCGACCGGATCATCGTCACGGTCGGGGTGTGGGACGTGCCGCCGGCCTGGTCGGAGCAGTTGTCCGACGGCGGCCGGTTGGTGGTGCCGTTGCGGTTGCGGGGGTTGAGCCGTTCGGTGGCGCTGGTTCGTGACGGCGACCGGCTGGTGAGTGTCGGGCATGAGATGGCGGGCTTTGTCGGGGTGCAGGGTGCCGGGGCGCACACGGAGCGGCTGGTGACGTTGCACGGCGACGAGGTGGGTCTGCGGTTCGACGACGACGTGCCGGTGGATGTGGAGGCGCTACGTGCGGCGGTGCGGCAGCCGAGGACGCAGGTGTGGTCGGGCGTCACGTTCGGTGGGACGGAGTCGTTCGACGGCCTGTTCCTGTGGCTGGCCACGTGTGTGGACCGATTCTGTCTGCTCAGCCGGGCGCGGACCGACGCCGCCCGGGCGTTGGTCGATCCGGCGTCGCCGATCGCCACACCGACGGTGCTGGGCGACGCCGGCTTCGCCTATGTCACGTTCCGCGAGGTGGAAGGGCGGGGCGATGTCTACGAGTTCGGCGCCTACGCGCACGGCGCGCAGGCGGAGAGTCTCGCCGCGACGCTGATCGAGCAGATCCGGGTGTGGGACCGCGACCACCGGCACGGCGGTCCGGCCCGTATCAGCGTCGTTCCCGGTGCGGTGGTCGTCGAGGAGGCGCCCGGTGCGCGGGTGATCCCGAAGCGGCACACGACCATCACGATCTCCTGGCCCTGACCGGCAAGCAGGACCAGGCGTCCCACCCTCAAATCAGCACAAGGGAGGAACCACCGCCATGTCCACGACCATCACGTCCGTCCCGGCCGCCGCCAGCGGCGGGGCGGACACCGACGACGACCTGTTCGACCTCGACATCAGCCTCATCGAGTCCGGGCCGGTGATCCCGGAGCTGCTGCGCAGCACCAGCGACAACTGCGGCAAGACCTGCGCGTCGGCCTGCACGAGCTGCCAGTCCTGAACCCCTGTCCCGGTGGGCCCGGCGCGGACGAGCGTCGGGCCCGCCTCCACCCGCCGGGAGGACTTCGGTGTACCAGGTCATGGACGCGGTGCTGCTGCGGGCATCGGCCCAACCCACCACCGTGGATCTCCCTGCCTGGCCGGACCTGGACGACGTCGAGGCCGGCGAGGTGGGTGACTGGCTGCGGCAGGTGTGGAGCCGCGAGTCGCTCGCACGGGCCATCGAGGCCGCGTCTGCGGAGCTGGCCGGGCAGGTCGCCCGTGTTCGTGCCGGTCGCGACACCGACCCGCGTCGGCTGCGGCGGACGGTGAAGTCGGTGGCGCGGTATCTGCTGCGGGCGGGCGGGCGGAGCACACCGTTCGCGTTGTTCGCCGGGGTCGCGCCAGCGGTGATCGGCGCGGAGCCCACGGTGTGGTGGGGGCGTGGGCACCTGCCGGTGTCCCGTCCGGACGGGCAGTGGCTCGACGCGGTGATCACCCTGTTGGAGGGGTGTCCGCCGCTGCTGCGTCGTCTGCCGGTCATGGTCAACGACTGTGCCGATGTGCATGAGGATCGTGTGGTCGTGCCATGCCAACGGGCCGCCGCAGGCGACGGACCGGGGCGGGGTGTGTCCGGTCTGGTGGACGTGTCGGTGCGCCGAAGCGCGGCCGTCGACGCCGTGGTCGACCTGGCGCGTGCGCCGATCGTCGTCGCCGAACTGGTCGACAATCTGCGCGGTGAACTGGGCGGCGGTTCGATGGCGGCCGAGTCGGCGGTCCTGCGGCTGGTACGGGCACGGGTGCTGCTGACGGCGTTGCGGCCACCGATGACGGCCCCCGACGGCCTGGCGTATGTGGTGGACCGGCTCACAGCGGTCGACGCCGACGCAGTGCCGGAGGCGGCCGAGACGGTCCGGGCGCTGCGGTCGGTCGCCGACCAGCTGCGGCGACACCATCCAGGGGTTACCCCCGCGGCGGCGGTGCCTGGCGTCGATGCGGACCTGGCCGCTCGGATGCGGCAGGTGTGGGCGGGCGCGGGCCGGCCGGTCGCGGTGGATCTGCGCCTCGATGTCGCCGTCACCCTGCCGGACACCGTGACGCGTCACGCCCGCGCCGCCGCGGCGGCGTTGACCCGGTTGTCGCCCTACCGGCGCGGAATGCCGCCGTGGGAGGAGTATCACGCCGCGTTCCTGGAACGCTACGGCGTCGGCGCGGTGGTGCCGCTGGCCGAGGTGACCGACCCGGCGACCGGACTCGGGCTGCCCGCCACCTACCGGGGCTCGGACCGGTCGGTCGCCGCCACGCCGGTCACCGACCGGGAGCGGGGTCTGCTGCGGTTGGCGCAGCAGGCCACGATGGGCGGCGCCGACGAGATCAGCCTCGACGATCAGACCGTGGCCGACCTCGCCGGCCCGGACGACCCGCTGCTGCGGCCGCCGCCGCATGTGGAGTTGTTCGTCGCGGTTCATGCCGCGAGCGTGGCGGCCCTGCGCCGGGACCGGTACACGCTGGTGGTGTCCGGGGCGGCCCGCGCCGCCGGGGCGACCACCGGCCGGTTCCTGCACCTGCTCGACCCCGTCGACCGGGACCGGTTCCGCGCCGGCTACGCGGCGGTGGCGACGGTACGCCGTGGGGCGGTGCCGGCCCAGTTGTCGGTTCCGCCGCTGCGGGCGTCGTCGGACCCCCTGGCCTGCGCCCCGCGGATGTTGCCGACGCTGCTGACCGTCGGTGAGTTCACCGACGGCGGCGGGCCGGTGCGGGTCATGGACCTCGCCGTCGGCGGCGACAGCGACGGGTTGTTCCTGGTGTCGCTGCGCCATGGGGCGCTGATCGAACCGACCGTGTTCAACGCGGTCGAGTTCCGCCACTTCAGCCATCCGATGGCCCGGTTCCTGTGCGAGCTGCCGCGCGCCCGCACCGCGGTCTACATGCCGTTCTCGTGGGGTGTCGCGGACGCGTTGCCGTTCCTGCCCCGCGTGCGGTACGGCCGCACCGTGCTCGCCCCGGCCCGGTGGCGGCTCACCGCCGCCGATCTGCCGCCCCGGCACACGCCGCCACGGCGGTGGCGTGACGCGTTCGCCGGGTGGCGGCGCCGGTTCCGGATGCCGGACCGGGTCTGTCTGGTGGAGGCGGACAACGTGCTGCCGCTGGACCTCACCGAGCCCCTGCACGCCGATCTGCTGCGGGTCCACCTCGACCGGCACGGCCAGGCCCGGCTCGACGAAGCACCCGCCGCTGACGCCTTCGGCTGGCTCGACGGCCACGCCCACGAGATCACCGTCGCGTTGACGTCCACCGCGCCGGCGACGCCGACGCCGGCCCTGGACCGGATACGGGTCTCCGACCGCGACGACGGGCACCTGCCCGGCGACTCACCCTGGCTGTACGCGAAGCTGTACACCGCCGCCGACCGGACCGCCGACGTCCTCCAGCAGGTGCCCGACCTGTTCGCCGACACCGGCGCACCACTGCCGTGGTGGTTCCTGCCCTACCGCGACCCCGAACACCACGTCCGGCTCCGGGTACGACTGCCCCACGCCGACGCCTACGGCCCCGCAGCCGCCCAGGTCGGCGCCTGGGCCGCCCGGCTGCGCCGCCGGCGGCTGCTGTCCCGGCTCCAGCTCGACACCTACCACCCGGAGACCGGCCGCTACGGCCACGGCCCGGCGATGGCAGCCGCCGAGCAGGTCTTCGTCGCCGACTCCGCCGCCGCCCTGGCCGAACTGGACATCGTCTCGTCGTCCACGCTCGGGGCGCCGGCACTCGCCGCGGCCAGTCTCGTCGACATCGCCGTCGGCTTCACCGGCGACACCGCCGCCGCGATGCGGTGGCTCACCACCGGCCTGCCGAACGAGACCGCACCCACCCCGCGAGACGTCCTCACCGCCGCCGTCCGCCTTGCCGATCTCAGCGGCGACTGGGCCGCGCTACGCACCGCTGACGACACCGGCGCCCTGTGGGCCGCATGGCAGCGGCGCCGCGCCGCGCTCGCCGACTACCGTCGCCACCTCGCCGTACAACGCGACCCGCTGCCCGTCCTGGCGTCCCTGCTGCACCTGCACAGCGTCCGCGTGCACGGCATCGACCCCGGCCGGGAACGGCTGACCCGTCGGCTCGCGCGCGCCGCCGCCCTGCGCTGGTCCGCCCTGCACCCCGACCCACCACAATGAAGCCCAGCCCACTGGCCGTACTACGGCCCGCCGCCGCGGCGGCGCGCGCCGTCGCCGACCACCTCACACCACCGCCCGACCCGCCGCCCCCGCCGGCACACGCCCAGAACCTGGCCGACGGCGCCGTCGGAACCGCCCTGCTGCACATCGAACGCGCGGCCACCGGCACCGGCGCATGGGCCACCGCGCACCACTGGCTGACCACGATCGTCGACGGCGGCGTGCTCGCCACCCCCGACAGCAGCCTCTACCGCGGCGCACCCGCCATCGCCTACGCCCTGCACCTCACCGCCACCGCGACCGGCGGCCGCTACACCGGCGCCCGACACGCCCTCGACCGTGCCGTCGCCACCCTCACCCATCGCCGCGTCGACCAGGCGATGCACCGCATCACCGCCCGACAGCTGCCGACACTGGCCGAGTACGACCTCATCAGCGGGCTGACCGGCATCGGCGCCCACCTGCTGCGCCACACCCCCGGCGACGACGCCCTCGCCCGCGTCCTGGCGTACCTCGTGCGACTCACCGAACCGATCCGCCACGACGGCGTCACCCGGCCGGGCTGGTGGACCTTCCAGGACCCGCACGCCGCCACCTCGGCGGCGTTCCCCGGCGGCCACGCCAACCTCGGCCTCGCCCACGGCATCACCGGCCCACTTGCCCTCCTGGCACACGCCGCCCGACGCGGCATCACCGTCGACGGCCACCTCGACGCCATCGGCCGCATCTGCCACTGGCTCGACACCTGGTGCCAACACGACCACGACGGCCAAGCTTGGTGGCCCCAATGGATCACCGCCCAGGACCACCGCACCCACCGGCCCACCCAGACCGGCCCGCTGCGCCCGTCCTGGTGCTACGGCACCCCCGGCATCGCCCGCGCCCAACAACTCGCCGGCCTCGCCACCGCAGACACCCACCGCCGACACCTCGCCGAACACGCCCTCGCCGCCTGCCTCACCGACCCCCGCCAACTGGACCACGTCACCGACACCAGCCTCTGCCACGGCTGGGCCGGCCTCCTGCTGACCACCTGGCGCACCGCCGTCGACGCCACCACCCCGGCAGTCGCCGCCCACCTGCCCCACCTCACCGACCGCCTCCTCCACCATCTGTCGATGGACGACCACCCCGCCGACGGCCTCCTCGACGGCCGCACCGGCGCCGCGCTCGCCCTGACCGCAGTCGCGCACGGCACCCCACCAACCTCGGACTGGGACGCATGCCTGCTCCTCACCTGACCACCCACGCGACCGACCCGGACCCCTCCGCGCACCGGCAGGGCGACCCGGACACCGCCGCACTGGTGCCGGAGTCAGCGGTGCTCGCCCTGCTCACCGGCACACCAGCGGCGACCGCCGCGGCCCGCGTCCCGGTCCCCATCGCCGACCTCATCGACGCCGCCGAGCGGTACCAGACCGCCGGCCGCGCCGCCCTCACCACACCCATCGACCACGCCTGGTACCAGGCCAACATCGAATTCCCCGACCCGCCCACCGCCGAACACACCGCCGTCACGGCCCTCGGACCACACCTGCGCCACGCCGAAACAGCCGGCATCCTCCACACCTGGTGGTACATCCGCAAAACGCCGTACTGGCGGCTCCGACTCCACACCGACCGACGCCACCAGCACCAGCTCCGAGCCTTCGTGACCCGCCTGCTCGACGGCCTGGCATCACACGGGTCGATCACCGGCTGGTCCGCCGGCGTCTACGAACCCGAAACCCACGCCTTCGGCGGACACGCCGCCATGGCCGTGGCCCACCGCTTCTTCCACGCCGACAGCACCCACATCCTCACCTACCTGCACCACCGCCACACCCGACGCCAGCAACAGGCCCCGACGCTCGGCCCCCGGGAACTGTCCCTGCTGCTCTGCGGCACCCTGCTACGCGCCGCCGACCAGGACTGGCACGAACAAGGAGACATCTGGCACCGGGTGACAGCCATGCGGCCGCTGTACCCTGACCACCACGACCCCGGCCGGTTCCCTCAGATCACCGCCAAGGTCCACCACACCCTCACCCTCGACCCCCGACAGGCCGTCACCCACACCGCCGACCGGGACCTGACCGGTCAGGTCGACCCGTGGCTGACCGCCGCACACGACACCGGCGCCGCCCTGACCCGCCTCGCGCGCACTGGCGCGCTCCGCCGGGGACTGCGCGACGTCCTCGCCCACCATCTGGTCTTCCACTGGAACCGACTCGGCCTCACTACCACCGCCCAGTCCGTCCTCGCCCACGCCGCGGCCACCGCCACCCTCGACACCACGAACCCGCCCGGGACAGCTCCCAGGGCAGGCCGGTGATGTGGCCCGAACCCGACGACCCCGCCACCGTCCACCGGATGCGGACCGCGCACACCCACGCCCGCCGCGCCCTCCACACACACCCAGACCCTGAGGCCCACGAGGCCTGGGGCTGGCACGGCCGCACCCTCGGCGCACCCGTCACCACCGACCACGGGCGCCGATGGCTCCGAGTCGCCGCCACACCCATCGACCAGCTCATCGACACCTTCTGGAACGGCGCCATCGACGCCCACCGCGCGATACCGGCGGCGGTACCACGACCCCGGCTGCTGCGCTGGCACGACTGGACCGACGGCACCTGGACCTACCGCGCCGAACTGTACGAACACGCCACGGCCGGCACCATCGCCGACCACGCCGCAATCACCACCCCACCCGCCCTGACATCCGGCTGGTGGGCCACGGTCGGCACCGCCCTCACGACCATCGCGACGGTGAACACCATCCGGATGACCGTCCAGCCAGGATTCCTCGCCTGGGCGATGCCGCACTACCTGGGCATCCCCTCCAACGACCACCCCGGGCAACCCTGGACAACCGCCCACGGAGACTTCCACTACGCGAACCTCTGCGCCCCCGAACTACAGATCCTCGACTGGGAAGGCTGGGGACTCGCCCCCGCCGGCTACGACGCCGCGACTCTGCACACCTACAGCCTGCTGGCACCGGACGCAGCCGCCGACATCAGCCACCACCTGACCGACCTGCTCCACACCCCCGCCGGCCGCCACGCCGAACTCGTCGTCATCACCGAACTCCTGCACGCCTGCGAACACGGAATCAACACAGCGCTCGCCGCGCCACTGCACCATCGCGCCAGGGCGCTATCGGCGGGCACCGGGGCCAGCCGATGATCCCGCCGCCGCGCCCTCGTCCCCGGCCGCCGGATCCGTGAGCTGCGTGACCTGACCCGCCGCCGCACCGAGCTGACCGTGGCCCGAGGGCAGGAGATCCAACGGCTGGAGAAGGAACTGGAGGACACCGGGATGAAGCTGACCAGCGTCATCACCAACGTGGTCGGTACGACCGGACGGGCCATCATCGACGCGCTCATCGCCGGCGAACGCGATCCACAGGTGCTGGCCGGACTCGCTGTCGGCCGGGCCAGGAAGAAGACCCTCGACCTGGTCGCCGCCCTGGACGGCACGTTCACCGACCACCACGGCTGGATGTGTCGGCACTACCTGGCCCAGATCGAGCACCTCGACCGGCTCGTCGGACAGTTGGACCAGCGGATCGCCGACCTGACCGCCGGCCACGACGACGACATCGACAACCTCGACTCCCCGCCCGGTGTGGGCCGCCGGGCCGCGGAGATGATCCTCGCCGAGACCGGCGGCGACATGACCCGGTTCGCCACCGCCGGGCATCTGGCCTCGTGGATCGGGGTCTGTCCCGGGATGAACGAGTCAGCCGGGGTCACCAAACGCATCCTCGGCGTCGCGGCCCTCGCCGCCCTATGCGACAGGAACTCCTACTACGGGGTGTACTACCGGCGGATCGCCGCCCGACGTGGCGGGAAGAAAGCCCTCGCGGCCGTCATGCACAAGCTGGCCATCGCGATCTGGCACGTCCTACCGACAAGACCACCTTCACCGACCTCGGAGCCGACTACTTCACCAAGCGTGACCCCGAACGCGCCATGAAACGGATGATCCGCGAGGCCGACAGCCTCGGGCTGACCGTCCGCTTCGACCCGCTTCCACAAGCCAGCCGAGCCGAACAGGCCCGTACCCAGTCACCGAGATTTCGTGTCAGACCCATCGGCGGCCCAGATCCCCCCGGGGAGCGGTGTCGGGCTTTGATCGGCGACTTCGACCAGAAGGCAGAGGTGCGACGGCATGACCGTGACGGGCGAGATGGGTGTCGGGGATCAGGCGAGGCTGCGGGCGGCGATGGTCGCCGAGTTGCGGGAGGACGTCATCGTCTCCGACGCCGTGGCTGCGGCGTTCTCGACCGTGCCTCGTCATCTGTTCGCAGCTGGTGAGCCGTTGGAGGCGGTGTACGACTCGAACACGCCGCTGGTGACCAAGGTCGGCTCCGACGGGGCCGCGCTGAGTTCGGTGTCCGCCGTGCACATCCAGGCGGTGATGCTGGAGCAGGCCGGGATCGAGCCGGGGATGCGGGTTCTGGAGATCGGCTCGGGTGGGTACAACGCGGCGCTGATCGCGGAGCTGGTCGGCCCCGAGGGTTCCGTCACGTCGGTGGACATCGACGCGGAGATCGTCGCGCGGGCGCGCCGGTGTCTGCGGTCGGCCGGTTACGGGCGGGTACGGGTCGTGCGGGCCGACGCCGAGCATGGTGTGCCGGAGCACGCGCCGTACGACCGGATCATCGTGACGGTCGGGGCGTGGGACATCCCTCCGGCGTGGATCCACCAACTGTCCGGGCGCGGCAGGATCGTCGTGCCGCTGCGGTTTGCCGGGTTGTCCCGCTGTGTCGCGTTCGACCGCGTCGGCACCCGCCTGGTCTCCCGCAGCTACTGTCTCGGCGGTTTTGTGCCGATGCAGGGCCAGGGCACGTTCACCGACACGGTGGTGCCGGTCACCGGTGACGCGGCGCTGCGGGTCGACGGGCCCGACCCGGGCTTCGACGTGCCGGCGCTTCGCGGGGCGATCCATGGGCGGCGGATCGCACGGTGGTCCGGGGCGGCGTTCGACCTGCCTGATGAGTTGGAGCTGTTCGTGGTGACCAGCGGGCCGCTGGTGCCGTTCCTGCACGCCAGCCAGGCGCTGGTCGACCGGGGTGTGTTCACGCCGGCGGTGACTGTCGGCGCGGCGGTCCTGGTCGAGGCGGGCAGTTTCGCCTACCGGACGAAACGCGGGAACGAGGACACCGGCGGGTGGGAGAGCGGCGTCTACGCGCACGGACCGAACGCCGAGGACGTGGCCGAGCGGTACCTCGACCTGCTGCGCCGGTGGGCGGCCGGTTACCGCCGCCGAGGGGCCGCGCGCATCGAGTACATCCCAGGTGATGGCGACGGGGGTACGCCGCGCGGGTGGTGTGCGCCGAAACGCCATGGGGTGGTGGCGGTCTCGTGGCCGTGACAGCCCTGTGCGGCGTTCCAGCGGCCGCCTGGCCGACTCCATCGGAGTATGTCGCCGATGGGCGGCACGCCCCGGCGGACCGGTGTCTTCCGGTTCTGGAGCCCGGCGTGATTCTGCTGGCCTGCTGTCTGTGGGAGGTGGTCGGCCACCGTCAGTGGAGGGTGGATGCGCGCGGCCGGGCTGAGTCGCGGCGTACCGATAGGGTGCGCGAGCCCGCTACGGCTAACGCGATCACCAGTCGGATGTGACGCAATGTAGCCGGTTGTTGAGTCGTCGATCAGGGTTGACCGGGTGTGGAAGCGGCCTACTGATCGGCGGTGTGTGGTGTCGCCGGGTGCCGGGGCGGCGCTGATCAGGACGGCATGGCCCTATCGGTCAGTCGCGACGCGGCGTCCAGCTGTGTATTTATGCTACAAAACCACCTACCATCGCGTTCAGTGAACGGAAGGTGGCCGGCGGGATGTCACGCCTGAGGGGGAAGGGAGTCATCGCTGAACGACTTCGCTGCGACACGCCTGGACGGTCACCACAGGTAATCGCCTATGGTTACTGATCATGGTAGCGGCACCGCCGCCGGTATTCGTCCGACCGTCAACCCGGGTGGCGTGCGGGAACGGGTCGACAGCGCCGTCACCCGCCTCTGGTGGCTCAGTCGCCGGGGCGCAGCCCTCCGGTCCGTACACCGGACACGAACCGGTGCCATGACGTGGGGGTGAACGTGAGGCGCGGTGCGGGGACACCCGAGCTGGTGACGTCCACCCGATCGCCGTGAAACGCGACTTCGACGCAGTGGTCGTCGAGACAACTCGAACTCTTCCGTCGCCAGATCGGTGGAATTTCCATCTCGGTCCCGCTGCGCGGGGGAACAGTCACCGGGTCTTCCGGTGTGGACCATGAGAAGTGAAGGGGGTGTGATGATGTCACGGCGAATACCTTTCGAAGTGCGACGCATGCCAGCCCTCGGCGTGATCCCATCTGCGGCGACGCGGCGACTTCCTGCACGATCCGATCGAGACGAGATCGCCAGGGACACCGAGTGTACCAAGATGGCACCACGCCAGGAATTTCTAGTTGATCTCAACCACGCGATGATGACCACGCCATCCCGCATCAACCCAGTGCAAAGCGCCCAGTGCCGCCTGCAAAGTGAAGACGGCCATAGGCAGATATTTACGCATCCCTTAGCCTCGATCCACCGATGAAGGTCGGACCGGCAGGACCCCGGCTATAGAAAGTGCCCTCTGAACTGGAAGGATAGGAGTTCTGACGCTTCT
>NZ_JBSWXD010000074.1:0-30008 GCF_056160425.1 Micromonospora sp. ABR4_055 | reverse complement strand
GGGGGGAAACGCAACTGGGAGCAGTGTTTTGTGTAGGGAAGGGGGAGAGAGAGGAGAGGTACGCACAAGAAAACCGAGGAGAACACCCCCCCCCCGAACGAACCCCCCCCCCCCCCGGTTCCGTCGGGAGCGGCCACGCCGGGGCCACCCCCCGATTCCGCCCGCGAGGTCTTCGGTGCCGAGCAGCTGCGGCTCGCGGTCCGGTACGCCGGCCTGCTGGCCTCGGAAGGACTGCTCCGTGGACTCATCGGGCCGCGCGAAGTGCCCCGGCTCTGGGAGCGGCACCTGCTGAACTGCGCCGTCGTCGGTGAACTCGTCCCGGACGGAGCGACGGTGCTGGACGTCGGCTCCGGGGCCGGTCTACCCGGGCTGGTCCTGGCCGTCGCGCGGCCGGACCTCACCGTCATCCTGGTCGAGCCGCTGGCCCGGCGCACCGCCTTTCTCGCCGAGGCGGTATCGCTCCTTGGTCTCACCGACCGGGTCGAGGTGCTGCGTGGCCGGGCCGAGGAACTCCGCCGGGATTTTCCCGACGGGGCGGCGCCGGTGGTCACCGCTCGAGCGGTGGCCCCACTCGACCGGTTGGCCGGCTGGTGTCTACCACTGGTCGAGCCCGGTGGGCGGCTGCTCGCCATGAAGGGCGACTCGGCCGGGGCGGAGATCACCGAACACCGGGCGGCGGTGATCAGGTCTGGTGGCGGTGATCCGGTGCTGCGTCGCTGCGGCGAACGATGGCTGGACCCGCCGACCACCGTGGTGGAGATTGAGCGGACCGGTCCGGTGCCCGGGGCGGGTGGCCGACGCCGCTCGGAGCGCGTCGACCGGGGACGGCCGCGGTCGACGCGGCGAACCCGGGGATGACCGCCGAACCCGCCCTGACGGCGGGGTGCAGCGACGTGCAGGCTGCGCACGTCGGACAGTCGGCCGTGGCCACACCGGCCCTGATCCCCGTAGGCTGACCGCGCGTCGATAGTCTGGACCGGGCGGCAACGCGTAGTTGCACGACTCCTGCCGCCCCGTGCCGGTCCGCACGCCACGCCCGAAGCGCGGTCGTGAGCGCTGGCGGTGCCGATCCATCCAACGCGGGCAGGGATGACACGGTGCATGACAACGGTAGTTTCGAGGATCCGCGGTCGACCGGCGAGCGCCACGATGTCGGCGACCCCACGATGGTTTCACGTGAAACGGCGTACCACCCGGGTTGGCCGGAGGGAGGGACGGCGCCGGTCAGTGGGGTGCCCCAGCCGCCCACGACGGGTGCCCCGGCCCGGTCCGGCGTGCCGCTCGTCGTGGACACGTCGGTGGGTACCGCACCCCCGTCGCCGGAGCAGCCGGCGCCCAAACCGACCGCCCCGGCCGTCGACGAGCCGTACGTTTCACGTGAAACACCGAATCGGGAAGAGGATGATCCCCCCTTGGCAATGGAGGCTTTGCGCGCCGTGCAGATTCTGAACCCAAGCGGCGAGGTGACCATGCCCCGGCCGGACCGGACCCGGGTAATGTGCGTGGCCAACCAGAAGGGGGGCGTCGGTAAGACGACCACCACGGTGAACCTCGCGGTAGCGCTGGCGCTGCACGGGAACCGGGTGATGGTCGTCGACCTTGACCCCCAGGGGAACGCCTCGACGGGACTCAACGTCCCGCACCACGCAGGCGTACCGGACGTCTACGACTGCCTGATCGACAACGTGCCGCTGACCGAGGTGGCGCAGCCGGTCGAGGGGATACCCGACCTCTGGTGCGTTCCCGCGACGATCGATCTGGCCGGGGCCGAGATCGAGCTGGTCTCCGTCGTGGCCCGGGAATCGCGGCTGTCGCGGGCCATCACGGCGTACCCGGTCGAGCTGGACTACGTGTTCATTGACTGCCCACCGTCGTTGGGTCTGCTGACGGTCAACGCGCTGGTCGCCGCACAGGAGGTGCTGATCCCGATCCAGTGCGAGTACTACGCGCTGGAAGGACTCAACCAGTTGATCAACAACATCAACCTGGTCCGGCAGCATCTCAACCCGACCCTGGACGTCTCCACCATCCTGCTCACCATGTACGACCGCCGGACCCGGCTGGCCGACGCCGTCGAGCAGGACGTGCGGAACCACTTCGGGGACAAGGTGCTCCAGTCGGTCATCCCCCGCAACGTCCGGGTTTCGGAGGCACCGAGCTACGGCCAGTCGGTGATGACCTACGATCCCGGATCGCGGGGTGCGACAAGCTACTTCGAGGCGGCCCAGGAAATCGCCGAGCGCGGTGTCGCTCGGCTCAGTCGCAATGTCTGACACGGTGGTTGGAGCGGGAGGCAGGGCATGAAGAACCGTCCGAAGGGCGGGCTCGGGCGCGGGCTCGGTGCCCTCATCCCCACCACCGCTCCGGTTCAGTCCGGTGTCACACTGCCGGAGACGGCCCCGGACCCGGTGACTCCGTCCCCGGCCACCGCGGCCGTCTCCGGCAGTGTCGGAACCGCTGCCGCCGTCGCGACCGAACCGGCTCTGGCGCCGCCCGCCGACCTGTCGCCGGTGCCCGGTGCCCGGTTCGCCGAGCTGCCGGTCGCCGCGATCGTTCCGAACCCGAAGCAGCCCCGCCAGGTCTTTGACGACGAGGCGCTCGAGGAGCTGAAGGTCTCGATCGAGCAGGTCGGGTTCCTGCAGCCGATCGTCGTACGCCAGCTGGACGACGGCGAGCAGTACGAGCTGGTGATGGGGGAACGCCGCT
Source organism: Micromonospora sp. ABR4_055 (assembly GCF_056160425.1). Taxonomy (NCBI): domain Bacteria; kingdom Bacillati; phylum Actinomycetota; class Actinomycetes; order Micromonosporales; family Micromonosporaceae; genus Micromonospora; species Micromonospora sp. ABR4_055. Next base: position 27,302 of record NZ_JBSWXD010000074.1, on the reverse strand, counting down.
GGCGTGCCGCGCAGGCGATCGGCCGGGAGTCCATCCCCGCGATCGTTCGGGACACCAGGAACGACGCGATGCTCCGGGACGCGCTGCTGGAGAACATCCACCGGGCCAACCTCAACCCGCTTGAGGAGGCGGCCGCGTACCAGCAGTTGCTCGACGAGTTCGGGGCGACCCATGAAGAACTCGCCAAGCGCATCGGCCGGAGCCGGCCGCAGATCTCCAACACGATCCGGCTGTTGAATCTGCCGGCTCAGGTGCAGCGCAGGGTGGCCGCCGGCGTGCTGTCGGCCGGTCACGCCCGGGCGCTGCTGAGCCTCGACGATTCCGACGCCCAGGACGCCCTGGCGCTGCGCATCGTCGCCGAAGGGCTCTCGGTCCGGGCCACCGAGGAACTGGTGGCGCTCGCCGGGAGCGAGGACCCGGCGAAGCGTACGGCCAGTCCGCAGCGACGCCCGAAGGCCCACGCCCCGGCCCTCACCGATCTCGCCGATCGTCTGTCTGACCGATTCGACACCCGGGTCAAGGTCGACATCGGGCGAAGCAAGGGCAAGATCACGATCGAGTTCGCCACGGTCGACGACCTGGAGCGGATCGTCGGGATCATCGGTGTGGGGAACGGGGACGACGCCGCAGGCGCCGTCGACTGACTCCCTGCCGGTCGACCGGCAGGCGCTTGTCCAAGGGCTGGTGTTTCACGTGAAACACCAGCCCTTCTTGCCGGTGCTTCCTAGCCGCGTCGCTCGACGCCCCGGCCCTCGGCCGTTGCCGGCGATCAACCTCGGCGGCCACCCACCAGGAGTGCTGCGTCTCGCGGGCCGGCCGGGCGGAGGCGACCGCGGAGGTCGTTTCACGTGAATCCGGTGGGGCCCGGGAGTGGGCCGATGGCGATGTTCCACGTGAAACCAGAACACGAGCCCGACTCTGCGGCCGAGGCGACCCACAGCCATTCCGGCCGCCACCGCACGGCTCGCCGAGCCCGGTTACCGCATGGTCGTTGGATCGTTGAGAAGACCGGGCCACCGGAGGCGCCAAGACGCATTCGCCGCCGGACCGTACGGGTTCCGGGTGTCCCGGTGATCGATCCGGTACGGGTTCGCGCGTTGTCCACAGGCGTTTTCCACAGGACGCCTCGTTTCACGTGAAACAGCGGGTAGACCGGGCTGCCGCCCTGTGGATAACTCCTGTGGACAACTGGGGACGGCAGGCGGTGGCCGGCCGCTGACCAGAGACAGGTCGTCCCTCCGGATGAGTGTTCCGGGCCGGCCGAAACGGGGAACGACAGGCGGCGCAGACTCGGTTAGGGTCAGCGTCGTGCCAGACACCCCTGCCTCGGTTCCCGACTTCGCGCGATGGCCATCCTTTCCCTTCGAGGGCGACCTGCGGGTCAAGCGGCTCGACGATCCGGTTGCCGTCGAGCCGCCTCGCAAGGGTGAGGGCACGGCGGAGTGCTCGTCCTGCTCCGCCCCGGACGACGCGTACATCTGGGTCAGCGAACGCTGGCGGGTGCGCGCGATGGACCGCCCGACCGGACTACCGATGGTCCTCATCCTGGAGTCCCGGTCCCACTTCGACCTCGGCGACCTGCCGAACCTGCTCGCGGCCGAACTCGGCGTGATGACCGTCCGTCTCGAGCGGGCGATCCGGTCGCTCGACGGGGTGGCCCGGGTCCACGTGAACCGGTGGGGGGACGGCTCGGCGCACCTGCACCTGTGGTTCCTGGCCCGGCCGTACGGGCAGCTGCAGCTCCGTGGCACGTTCCTCTCACTGTGGGACAGCATCCTGCCGCCGATCTCGGAGTCACGCTGGCGGGAGAATTTGGCCCTGGTCGCTGCGTGGCTGGCGGAGTTCGGCGGTCGCCAGCTCGCTGAGCCGCCGCGGATTCAGTGGCGGGCACCGTCGAATCTCAGCGAGCAGGCGAGCCATCCGGTCAGCGTCGACGACTTCGGCGAGGTCGACGGTGCAGAGCCGGCGGTAGCCGAGCTCGTGGTGCCGATGGAGAGTATCGAGCCAGCTGCTGATCTCGGTGAGCTCGCCAGCGACGTCGCTACGACCCAGCAGGAAGATGCCGACCCGGCCGATCCGACCGGAACCGTCGATGCCGCCGCCCGCGCCGACACGGATGCCGGTACCGAGGTGAAGAATGACGACGACCCAAACCCGAAGGGCGATACTGATCAGGGCGGTCCTGAAGTCTTGGCTGCGGGCGATTCGGCGGCGGCGCCGACCGGCGGCACCCGGTGATCAGTTCGCCGGGTCGTACGGTCTCGCCGCAGCCCGGACCACCAGGGTGGCGAGCAGTTCGCCGAGGTCCAGCCCGCCGGCCTGGACTGCCAGTGGCAACAGCGAGGTCTCGGTCATTCCGGGTGAGACGTTGACCTCCAGGACGTGCGGCCGGCCATCGGCGTCGACGATCATGTCGACGCGGGAGAGGTCCCGGAGCCCAAGTGCCCGGTGAGCGGCGACGGCAGTCGCCGCCACCCGCTCGGCGGCCGGCTCGGCCAACCGGGCCGGCGCGTGCCAGGTCGTCAGTCCGGCGGTGTAGCGGGCAGCGTAGTCGTAGACACCGTTGCGCGGCACGATCTCGACTGCCGGTAGCGCCTCCGGGCTGTCGCCCCGGTCGACGACCGACACGGCGACGTCCATCCCGGTGACGTAGCGCTCCACCAGTGCCGTCGAGTCGTACGCGAAGCAGCCGACCATCGCCGCGGAGAGCTCTGCCACCTCGCGTACCACTGCCGCGCCCAGCCCGGAGCCGCCCTGCGCCGGCTTGACCATCAGCGGCAGGCCGAGCCGTTCGACGATCCGCTCCAGCACGGCGACCGCACCCAGCTCTGAGAACCGGTCGTGGGGCAGCGCGACCCAGTCCGGGGTCGGGATGCCTGCCTCGCGCAGCACCGCCTTGGCCGACGGCTTGTCCCAGGCCAGGCGGGCGGCGCGGGCGTCGCAGCCGATGTACGGCACGCCGCAGAGATCCAGTACGCCGCGCAGCGAGCCGTCCTCACCGGTCGCCCCGTGCAGCGCGATGACCACCGCGTCCGGCGGGTCGGAGCGCAGCGCTGGAATCAGCGAGACGTCGGCGTCGCGCATCTCAGCCTCGACGCCGACCGAGCGGAGCGCGTCCAGCACCCGGCGACCGGACTTCAGCGAGACGTCCCGCTCGTACGACAACCCGCCGGCGAGCACGAGCACGCGCAGATCCGGGGCGGCGGACGACGACGAGGATGCGGTTGCGGTGGGGTCCAGCGCTGGGCTCATGCCCGAATCATGCCAAGTCAGGTCCGGGCGCATCCGCGCCGGGGCGCTGGCGTCGGCCGGATCCGCCGGCGACCGGTCCGAAGACCTCACGCATCGCCGACTCCCGCTCCATCACGCCGGCCAGCCGCCGGACGCCTTCCCTGATTCGCTCCGGTGGGGGGTAGGAAAAGTTGAGCCGCATGTTGCCGGCCCCGGAGCCGTCAGCGTAGAAGCCGGTGCCGGGAACGTAGGCCACCCGGGCGGCGATGGCCCGGGGCACCATGGCTTTGGCGTCCAACCCGTCCGGCAGCGACGCCCAGACGAACAGGCCGCCGCTCGGTCGGGTCCAGGTCGTCCCGGCCGGCATCAGGTCGGTCAGCGCGGACAGCAGCGCGTCCCGCCGCTCCCGGTAGACCTCCCGGTACGTCTTGAGCTGCTCCCGCCACGGCATGGTGGCCAGGTAGGTGGCGACCGCGGCCTGGGCGTAGGCACTGGGGCAGAGGATCTGCGCCTCACTGGCGATGACCAGCTTCTCGCGTACCGCGTGCGGAGCGAGAATCCAACCGACCCGCAGCCCCGGCGCGAAGGTCTTGGAGAAGGTGCTCAGGTAGAAGACGCCGTGCCGGCGTCGGGCCCGCAGCGGCGCCGGCGCTTCGCCATCAAAGCTCAGCTGGCCGTACGGGTCGTCCTCGACGACCAGCAGGCCGGCGCGTTCGCAGATGTCGAGTACCCGGTCGCGGCGCTCGTCGGTCAGCGTCACGCCGGCCGGGTTCTGGAACGTCGGAATGGTGTAGAGGAACTTCGCCCGTCGGCCGGACCGGGCCACGTCGGTGATCGCCTGTTCCAGCGCCTCGGGGATCAGCCCGTCGGCGTCCATCGGCACGTGCACCACCTGGGCCTGCGCCGCCTGGAACACGCCGAGGGCGCCGACGTAGGTGGGGCCCTCGGCGAGGACCACGTCGCCCGGGTCCAGGAAGAGCCGGGCGACCAGATCGAGGGCCTGCTGCCCGCCGACGGTCACCACCACGTCCTCAGGGGAAGCCCCGGACGAGACGTCGATCCCGGACAGCGACATCACTTCGCAGATCCGTTCCCGCAGGTCGAGGGTGCCCTGGCCGATGCCGTACTGCAGGGTCGAGGTGCCGGTCTCGGCGGCGAGGCGACCGAGCATCTCGCCGACCGCGTCCAGCGGCAGCGCGGCGACGTACGGGGCTCCGCCGGCAAGCGACACCACCTCCGGCCGACTGGCGACGGCGAACAGCGCCCGGATCTCCGAGGCGGTCATCCCCCGGACCCGGCGGGCATAGCGGTCGGTGTAGTCGTCGAGCGTCGTGCCGGTCATCAGAGTCCTTCCTTGGATACTCCGGTGTTGCGGCCGGGGAGGAATTGGAACTCCTGCGGAGCAGGACAGGGAAAGCCGGTTCGCCGCCAAGGCGGATCGGCGTCCACCGCACACGCGACCCCACGGCTCACGACCGAATCGCTAGACTGTGGACTGTGTCCAGGACCGTGAAGCGGGCGTTCAGGTACCGCTTCCACCCCACCCCCGGGCAGGCCGCCGAGCTCGCCCGGACGTTCGGCTGTGTCCGGCTGGTGTACAACATGGCGCTGGCCGCCCGCAGCGAGGCGTGGACCCTGCGTCGGGAACGGGTCACCTACAACGCCACGTCGGCGATGCTCACCGGGTGGAAGAAGACCGACGAACTGGCGTTCCTCAACGACGTCTCCTGCGTCCCTCTGCAGCAGGCGCTGCGGCACCTGCAGACCGCGTTCACCAACTTCTGGGCCAAACGGGCCCGGTACCCGACGTTCAAGTCGAGGAAGCGGTCGCGGCGGTCGGCGGAGTACACCGCCAGCGCGTTCCGCTGGCGCGACGGCCGCCTCACCCTCGCCAGGATGTCCGAACCGTTGGACATCGTCTGGTCCCGACCGCTCCCGCAGGGCGCGGCGCCGTCGACGGTGACCGTGTCGCAGGACCCGGCGGGCCGCTGGTTCGTCTCCCTGCTCTGCGACGACCGGATCGAACCGGCCCCGGCCACCACCGCCGCCGTGGTGGGGGTCGACGCCGGCCTCGACAGCCTGTTCACCCTGTCCACCGGGGAGAAGATCCCCGACCCGGGACATGAACGCCGTGACCGGCGGCGGCTGGCCCGCGCCCAGCGGAACCTCGCACGCAAGGCCAGAGGCTCCGCGAACCGGGCCAAGGCCCGGCTGTCGGTGGCCCGGATTCATGCCCGGATCGCCGACCGCCGCCGCGACCACCTGCACAAGTTGACCACTCGGCTCGTTCGTGAAACCCAAACGATCGTGATCGAGGACCTGACCGTCCGCAACATGACGGCCAGTCACCGTCTGGCCCGCGCCATCTCGGACGCGGGCTGGCGGCAGTTCCGCAGCATGCTGGGGTACAGAACGGACTGGTACGGCCGGGATCTGGTGGTCGTGGACCGCTGGTTCCCGTCGACCCGACTGTGCTCCGCGTGTGGCGTACTGGCTGAACACCTGCCGTTGGCGGTCCGGTCGTGGACCTGCCGGTGCGGGCAGGCCCATGACCGGGATGTCAACGCGGCCCGGAACATTCTCGCGGAGGGGCTCTCCGTGATTGCCTGTGGAGGCGGTGTGAGACCTCACCGGGAGTCCTCCTCTCGGACGGGGCGGTCGTCGGTGAAGCGGGAACCCCCTGGGGCGACCCAGGGAATCCCCGTCCCTTAGTGCGGGGAGGAAGTCAAGACCTCACCCTCGAAACGCGTCGCACCGGTGGTGCCGGGTCGGGCCGCGACACGCACTGATCGTCTGATGGTAGTCCGGCGTGTCGCCGCCCGGCGTGGGCATTACCACACCGACCACATGTCGGACCAGCGAACCCGGATTGGCCTGGGAACACCTGCGGCGGGTGCCCGACCTCTCCCCTGACGCGAGGTTGCGGCGTACGATCGCTCGTTGGGGACAGGAGACGGCGCGTGGTGAAGCTCGGCGGGTTTCAACGCTTGACCGGTTCGGTGGTGGGGGATCGCCAATGTCGCGACGTCTGGTCAGTCTGACGCTGGACACGCTGGAGGAGCTGCCCAGATCCTGCCGGCGGTGTGTCTTCTGGGAGCTCGATCCGGTGGCGGCCGACCGCGCCCGGACCTCCGGCGACCCGGCGCTGGAAAAGGAGGCGTGGGTCTCCCAGACTCTCCTGGAGTGGGGTTCCTGCGGCAAGCTCGCCTACGTCGACGGCATGCCGGCCGGTTTCGTGATGTACGCGCCGCCGGCCTACCTACCGAGGTCGATGGCGTTCCCGACGTCCCCGGTCTCCGCCGATGCGGTACTGCTGACCACGGCGCACGTGGTGCAGCCGTTCGCCGGCGGTGGCCTCGGGCGAATGCTGGTGCAGGGCGTGGCCCGGGATCTCACCAAGCGGGGCATCAAGGCGATCGAGGCGTTCGGCGACGCCGCCGCCGATCCGGAGGAGACGGCCGGTCGGGGCTGTCTCGCCCCAGCCGACTTCTACCTGTCGGTCGGCTTCAAGACGGTCCGGCAGCACCCCCGGTTCCCCCGGCTACGGCTGGAGTTGCGGACCGCGTTGTCGTGGAAGTCGGACGTCGAGTACGCCCTGGAGAAGCTGCTCGGCTCGATGACTCCGGAGAGCCTGCTGCGCCCGGCCACCCGCGCGGTGACGAACTGACTGACGAGGTTCAGGCCTCCGCCGTCGCGTCGACCACCGCCCGCAGCGTGTGCACGTCGATCGACCCGGTCGGCACGTCCAGCTCCACCGGGTAGTACATCCGCTGCACGGCGGCGACCAGCGCCTCGGCCACCTGGTCACGGAACCCGGGCCGGATCAGCCGGGCCCGGTCGGCCGAGCAGGTCAGATAACCGACGTCCACCCGTACCGCCGGCATCCTGGTCAGCCGTAGCAATTCCCAGCTCTTCGCGTGGATGCGGCAGTCGCGCAGGCCGGTACGCACCGCGATCTCCCGCTGCACCAGCCCGGCCAGCCGCTCGCCGACCGTCGAGGTGACCCCGTTGCCGGTGCCGTAGTGGTAGGTGGCCACCCCGTCGGCGGCCGGGTTGGCGTGCCCGTCGACGTGCAGGGAGATGAACAGGTCCGCGCCGATGTCGTTGGCCAGCTGGGTGCGTGCCGGGTCGTTGAGCACCGTGGCGGTGGCCGGACCACGGGTGAGATGCACCCGCATCCCGGCTGCCGCCAGCCGCCCCTCCAACCGGGCGGCGAGGTCGTACGCCAGCTCCGCCTCGGACCAGCGCCGGCCGCTGTCGGTGACCACCACGCCGGGATCGGGCCCCCCGTGCCCAGGGTCGATGACGATCGTCTTGCCCACCAGGTTGGGGCCGGACTCGCGGAACGCATCCGCTTCCCGCAGCCACTGCGGGCGCCCGCCGACCACCTTGCGGCCCAGCCGACGCATCGCATGCATGGTGTACGGCCCGCAGCTGCCGTCGGCGGTCAGTCCCACCTCCCGCTGGAACTGGGTGACCGAACGGGCGGTGCGCCCGCCGTACACGCCGTCGGCGCGGCCCACGTCGTAGCCCATCTCCAGCAGTCGTTCCTGCAGCGCCCGGACGTCCTCGCCGACCAGCGGCTGAGGTATCGAGTGGTAGAGCGCCCGGTCACCGAGTCGCCAGCGGGCGGCGTCCAGCGCCCGCCAGGTCTCCGCACCCACTCGGCCGTCGATGCTCAGGCCGCGGAGTTGCTGGAAGGCTCGTACGGCGTGCTCGGTGCGGGCGTCGAAAACGTCGGCCCCCGGGGTTGGCTCGAGCAGCTCCAGGTTGACCAGGATGGAGCGGATCTCGGCCACGGCGGGACCTTGGTCGTCACGGCGGATCGGGCGCACGGGACGTAAACCTCCCCCCCTGCAGGCGCGGACGATCCGGAGCGTAACCCGACCGGCAGGTGCCCGTACCCGGGTTGCGGCGAAGCGGACCGTACGGGGAGCGCCCGGTGTCCGGACGATCAGCCAGGGAACCGACCATCCAGCAGCCCTGTAACGGCGCCGCCAGCAGCCTGAAAACGGACCGGCCGGTCCCACCTTGTCGGGTGGGCCGGCCGGTCCGCCGTGCCGCACGGGGCAGCCCCGCTGAGGTTCAGAAGGCCGACTCGATCAGCTTGACCAGGTCGCCCTTGGGCCGGGCGCCGGCCACCGACTGCACCGGCTCACCGGCCTTGAACACGGTGAGCGTGGGAACCGACATCACCCGGTACCGGCGGGCGATCTCCGGGTTCTCGTCGATGTTCAGTTTGACGATCGACACCTTGTCCCCCATCTCGGTGGCGATCTCCTCGAGCAGCGGTGCGACCTTGCGGCACGGCTGGCACCACTCGGCCCAGAAGTCCACCAGTACCGGCTTGTCGGACATGAGTACGTCGGTGGCGAAGCTGGCCTCGGTGACCGCTCGGGTAGCTCCCACGGGAAATCCTCCTCCTCGACCGCCGGTGCGCCGGCGGTCAGACCTCTTCGAGTGTGGCGAGGTAACGCTCGGCGTCGAGCGCCGCCGCGCAACCGCTGCCGGCAGCGGTGATCGCCTGCTGGTAGGTGTGGTCGACCAGGTCACCGGCGGCGAACACGCCCGGCACGCTGGTCCGGGTGCTCGGCGAGTCGACCAGCACGTAGCCGTTCTCGTCGAGCTCCACCTGGCTGCGGAACATTTCGCTCCGCGGGTCGTGACCGATCGCGACGAAGACCCCGGTGACGTCGAGGGTCCGGGACTCGCCGGTGTGCGTGTTGCGCAGCCGGATTCCGGAGACCTTACCGTCGGCGCCGAGAATCTCCTCGACGACACTGTTCCACTCGACCCGGATCTTGTCGTTGCCGAGCGCGCGGGCCGCCATGATCTGGCTGGCCCGGAACTCGTCGCGGCGGTGCACGATGGTCACCGATTCGGCGAACCGGGTGAGGAAGGTGGCCTCCTCCATCGCCGAGTCGCCACCGCCGACCACCACGACGTGCTGCCCCCGGAAGAAGAAGCCGTCACAGGTCGCGCAGGAGGACACCCCATGGCCGAGGAACTCCTGCTCACCGGGGACGTTCAAGGGACGCCACGCGGAGCCGGTGGCCAGGATGACCGCCTTGGCCCGGTAGCCGGTTTCGCCCACGTACACCGTGCTGGCCTCGGTGGTGCCCGGGGTGCCCGTGTCGACCAACTCGACCCGCGTCACGTCGTCGGTGACGAACTCGGCACCGAAGCGCTCGGCCTGCTTACGGATCGAGTCCATCAGCTCCGGACCCATGATGCCGTCGGGGAATCCCGGGAAGTTCTCCACCTCGGTAGTGGTCATCAGCGCCCCGCCGGACTGCACCCCCTCGATGACGAGTGGGCGCAGGTTGGCGCGTGCGGCGTACACCGCAGCGGTGTAACCGGCCGGTCCCGAGCCGATGATGATCAGGTTGCGGACCTCGTCCACTGCCGACTCCCAAAGTCTGATTTCTGCGCAACGGTGACCGTTGACGACAACGCCACGGAGCCGGGGGGTAATCCCGCTCCGCTACCGCGTGTCCCACGTCACGCGGCCGGCAGGGTCACCCTACCTGTGCCGAGTACCTGGTGTCCGCGCCGGCCGCAGGCGTACCGCAGCCGGTGCCGCTCACCCAGATCCAGCTGGCACCGAAGCTGTCACTGAACGAGAGGACCAGCGCCGGTTCACCCTCGAACGCCGCGAAGTCCACCAGGTCGACGCCGAGGACGCCGTTGCCGTGCTCGGCGGTCACCGCGGCCACGCAGTCGGCCAACGCGGCCGGGCCGGCCAGTCTGGCCAGCGCCGTCGAGGAAGGCGACTCCTGCAGTACGGTGTCCTCGCCGGTTCCCGGTTGCCCCCCGTCGCCGCCCGTCCGTCCCACGGCCTCGAACATCGGCACGATGGTCGCCCGCTGGTAGTCGGTGCCGCTGGCCAGTAGCCGTGGTGCGGAGGCGTCCATCATCGTGCCCGGCTGGCCCTCCTGCCGGGTCTCGGCGCTCTGGCTTTCGGCGCTGCCTGCATCGTCCGACGGGCTGCCCGCCGCGGTGCTCGCGTCGTCGGCGGACCCGGCACCGAGCAGTTGGCCGACCCCGAGGCCGGCGAACGCCACGGCTGCCGCCGCGACGGTGATCGGAGCGGCGTACCGCTGCCAGCGGCGGCGACGATCCCGCCGCGCCCGGGCCGCCGCAAGCGGCACCGATGCCGCGACGGTGGCCGGCTCCGGGCTGATCGCCGGCTCCGGGGCCGGCTGCGGTAGCGGCTCGGCGGCCAGGGCGGCGTGCACCCGGTCGGCGACGTCGGGTGGGATCGGCTCGACGACGCTGCCCCACTCGGCGAGCATCGTCTGCACCAGCTGGGTGGCCTCGACCAGCTCGTCGTGGGCCGCCCGCCAGGACGGCCGCTCCGCGATCAGTCGGGCCACGGCGACCTCGTCCGGGGTGCCGTCGAGCGCCCCACCGACATAGTCGGCGAGCAGCTCTCGATCGACCTCCTGGAACCGGTCGGCAGTCACCGTTCCTCCTTGCCACCGTCGCCACGTGCGGACCCTGATGGGACGTCGTCGAGCCGCTGCGGGTTCCGTGGGGTGAGCGACGACACCTGGGCGCGTGGTGGTGCCACCTGCGCATTCGCCCGCTGTGGTCGCAGATGCCCGAGAAGACCGGCCAGCCGGGCCCGTCCCCGGGCGCAGCGGCTCTTCACCGTGCCCTCGGCGACGCCGAGCATCACCGCCGCGTCGGCGACCGGGTAGCCCTGCACGTCGACCAGGATCAGCGCGGCCCGCTGTTCCGCCGGCAGCTCGGCCAGTGCCTGGCGGACGACCAGCGCGGTGTCGTGATCGACCGGGGGTGCCGCCGGCTCGGTGCCGCGTACGCCGTCGTCGTCCCGGCCACCGTCGGGTAGCGGCACGGTGGGGTGGGACTTGCGGCGGCGCACGCGGTCCAGGCACGCGTTGACCACGATGCGGTGCAGCCAGGTGGTGACCGCCGCGTCGCCCCGGAACCGGGCAGCCGCGCGGTGCGCCGACAGCAGCGCGTCCTGCAGCGCGTCGGCGGCCTCCTCCCGGTCGCTGAGCGTACGCAGGGCAACCGCCCAGAGCCGGTCCTGGTGCCGCCGTACCAACTCGGCGAACGCCTCCGGGTCGCCGTCGACGTGTGCCCGGAGCAGTTCCTCGTCGCCGAGGTCGGCCCGGCGTCCGGTCATGGCCCCTCGACCGTGATCTCCTGAACGCCGATCTGGTACTTGTCGTTGCCGATCGGAGGCAGTTTGGTGATCCATACCAGGAGGTACTGGTAGGTCTCGTCGGGCGAGAACCCGCTGAAGGTGAGGGTTGCGCCGTCGGCGTTCTCGAATCGGGCACCGATCCGGTCGGTGAACGTCTCGAGGATCTCGTCGTCGCCTTCCCGGGTCGCTCCCGGATCGTTCGGACCGGCCAGCAGCTCGGCGGTGGCACCGGATGCGGACAGCTCGACCTTCACGCTGGTCACCGCCCGTGGCTCCTGCAGGTCGATCAGCACCCCCATGCCCCGCTTCAGGTTGCCGAAGTTGGGGTTGCGCTCGTAGGCGTCGGTCTCCCAGCCGGTGCTGGTGTCGCCGTCGACGGCGGCCTGCGCCCCGTCGAGCTCGTCACGGGCACCGTCGGCGTCGACGATACGGACCTGGTCGCCGGCGAGGGCGATCGGCTGTGGCTGGGCCGGGGCACTGGTCTCGGTGGGGCCCGGGGTCGAGGTCACCTGGGTCTGCGGCAGTGTCGACTGACCGTCCTCGCCGTCACCGTCGTTGCCGAGCGCACTGATCCCGAAATACAGCCCGATCACCGCGATGACCAGCAGGCCGGCGACACCGGCGGCGATCTTGCGGCGGGCCGCCAGTGGGGTGCCGGTCGGTTCGTCGTCGTCGGCCGCCGAGAACCGTAGCGGCCCGACGCTGTCGAGGTAGTGCTCCTCGGTGCTGGCGTCGAGCCGACCCAGCTCGGCGGCGAGTACCTCGGAGGTGGGCAGCGCGAGCCGTGGGTCGAGCAGGTCCATGGTCAGGTCGTCGAGGTACGCCGGCACACCGGAGCGCACCTGGCGGGGAGCGGCGACTGCCCCGGTCGCGTCCCGGACCGCGTCCGGCAGCGCGGTGCTGCCTGCCTCGTGCTGCGGCCAGTGGCCGGTCATCGCGAAGTAGAGCACTCCGCCGATCGCCCGGATGTCGGTTTCGTAGGTGTCGGAGCTGTCGGCCCTGGCGTCGGCCAGCACCACCCGGCCGTCGTGGCCGATCATCACCGTGCCGGGGTGGATGTTGCCGTGCACCATGCCGGTGGCGTGCACCGCCGCGATGGCGGAGGCGACCGAGTGGGCGATCATGGTGGCCCGGGCCGCGTCCAACGGACCGGCGGCGGCGATCACCTCGCGCAGGGAATCGCCCTCCACCCACTCGCGGACCACGTAGGCCCGCTGCCCCTCGTCGATGGCATCGTAGACGCCGACCAGGTTGGAGTGGATGACCCGACTGGCCCGGACCGCGGCCTGCAGCATCTCCATGGCGGAATCGCCACCGGGGTAGCGCAGCACCACCGCGACCGGACGGCGCAGCACCACGTCGACCCCACGCCAGACCTGCCGACCCGCACTGTCGTTGTTGACGTGCTGAGCCAGCTGGTATCGCTCGGCGAGGATCTCGCCGGCGGAGGGCGCATCGAAGGCCATCATCGGCGGACTGGCCTCGTCCGCCTCCTGGCCTTCGCCGACCTGGGTCACCCGTCCTCCCTGTGGATCGTCTCGGTCGAACCCTGGTGCTGGTCGTCCGGTGTTATCTGCCGGTTGTCCGATTGTCCTGCTGGTCGCACCTGCCGTGCTGGTCGTCGTGCTTCCGGCACCGGCCGGCCCCGCAGCGGTGGAACGTCACCGGTCACGACCCGGTGTCGCACGTATCCGTCCAGAACGACCTTACCTGCGTTGCGGCAACACCAACATCTCAGCTTCCCGCAGCTCTTGCAATGCCGACCGGGGGTCGACCTGCCGTCTGGCGGACCCGCGCCGACCGGACCCGGTCAACGCCACCCTGCCCGTACGGCCGGACGCATAACCTCCATCGCAAATATACGTTGTACCGCCCGGGTGCCGCTCCCAGCCCGCCGCGACAGCCCACCCGACCGCCCCACCGCGACCGGGCCACCGACACTCCGACACCGCCCGTAACGAGGATCCTGGTTCTGAGTTATCCACAGGCGCTGACCTGGTGTCGAGCGTGTCCAACCCGGTTATCCACAGGTTGGTCCACAGGCTGATCTCGACGGTCAGCGGCCGAGGCGACGGCGCACCATCGCCAGCACGTCGACGATCTCGCGGATCCGCAGGACCACCGCCAACCCGAGGTAGACCAGCCCGACGGCGGCACCGCCGCCGACGAGTTGCAGGATCGCCAACGGCTGGCTCGGCGTGTCACCACCCGGCAGCAGCGTGACGACAAGCCACCCGGCCAGGGCGGCACCGCTGGCCGCCAGCGCCACCTTGCCGAAGGTGACCATGATTCCGCCGAACCCGATCCGACCGACCCGGCGACGCAGCAACCAGGCCGACAGCACCGCCGCCGCCAGGTACGAGACCCCGTTGCCGATCATCAGGCCGGCCGCCGCGAACTGCACCGACAGGGCGACGAACAGCCCGATCTGGACGAGAATCCGCAGCGCCACCACCGGGATGTTGATCAACGCCGGGGTGCGGGTGTCCGGCAGGGCGTAGAAGCCGAAGGTGAACAACTGACTGACCGCGAACGGCACCAGAGCGACCGCCGCCGCCAGCAGCACCACGGCGGTGGCGTCGGCGGCTTCGGTGTCGAACGCGCCGTACCGGAACAAGGAGAAGGAAACCGGGGTGGCCAGCACCGCGTAGCAGACGGCGATCGGCGCGAGTACCGCCGTCACCGTCCGGGTGCCGCGCGCCAGGTCGACGGCCATGTCCGCGTAGCGGCCGTCGGCAGCGGCCGAGCTCATCCGCGGCATCAGCGCGGTGATCACCGAGACGGCGACGATGCCGTGCGCCATCATCAGCAGCAGGAACACGTTGTTGTAGATCAGCGGGCCGGCTTCGTCCTCGTCGCCCGCCCGGTTCAGCAGGTTGAACACCACCACCAGGCCGAGCTGGCTGACCGCCACGTAGCAAAACATCCAGACCCCGAGCCGACCCAGTTCGGCGAGGCCCAATTGGCGGAAGTCGAACCGCCAGCGCCACCGGAAACCGACCTTGCGCAGCGCCGGGACCAGGCCGGCGGCCTGCACCACCACGCCGAGCAGGGTGCCGCCGCCGAGCAGCACGATCCGGCCGGGGGTCATCTCGTCCGGTTCGATGATCCGGGCACCGAAGATCGCGATGTACGTGCCCAGGGTGGCGATCACCACCAGGTTGTTGAGGATCGGTGCCCACATCGGCGCCGCGAAGTGCCCCCGGGTGTTCAACAACGCACTGACCAGCGCCGACAACCCGGTGAAGAAGATCATCGGCAACATCAGGTACGACAGCAGAGTGACCAGGTCACGGAACTCCTCCGTGGTGCGGTCACTGGAGTAGAGCAGCGTCAGCAGCGGTGCCGCCGCCATCGCGACCAGGGTGGCGACGGCCAGCGCCAGCACCGCCAGCGACAGCAGCCGCTGCGCGTACGCCTGACCCCGGTCCGGGTCCGACTTGCGTCGCCGCACCAGCACCGGCACCAGGACGCTGGTCAGGATTCCGCCGAGCAGGAACTCGTAGACCATGCCGGGGAAGATCTGCGCCGTGGTGTAGGCGTTACCGACCAGCGATCCGCCGAGCGCCGCCGCCAGCACCAGCGTCCGCAGAAAGCCGGTGCCCCGGCTGACCAGGCTGCCCAGCGCCATGACCGCGCTGTTGGTGGCGGCGCTGCCGCCCTCCTGCGGCTCCTGCACCGCCGGGTCCGGCATGGCCGCCGGCGGCTCGGACGGTGGCGCGGTCGACTCCACTACCGGCTGGCCGCCCGGTCCAACGGAGATCAGCGTGGCGCCGTCCGGCTCCGGGCCGCCCCGACCGGGGTCGGCGTTCGTGCTCCGGTACAACCCGCTACTCATCGGACCTCCACCCCGCCGGTACGCCGGAACCGCCGCGCCGGACGCAGGCTCGAGCCTATCGGCCGTCGTCGTCGGCCGGGACGATGCCCGACAGTGCGTCGACCACCCAGGCGGCCTCGGCCGGCACCACCGGCTCGGTCAGCGCGTCCAGCAGCGTCGGATGGTCGCAGCCGGCCTCGGCCAGCGTCCGACCGAGTACCGGCATCACCGCCAGGTCGCCGGTGTCGCGGGCCCGCCGGGCCAGTTCGGCCACGGCCGGCGTACGCCGCCACGGCGTGTCGAGCAGCCGGCGGTGCCGGGCCGCCGCGCGGCGTACCAACTCGGTGATCTCGTCGAACGGGAAGGACTCCGCACCGAGGACGCGGGCCGGTGCGCCAGGGCCGTCCGGCTGCCCGGCGGCCACCCACCCCCAGCCGACGGCGTACCGCCAGTGTGTCCGGGCGCCGTGGTCGAGATGGTCACGTACCTGCCGGGCCACCGACTCGTCGTCGAGGATCCGAGGGTCGACCGTGGCCGGTGCCGGCCACCAGGACGGGTCGGCGAACAGCTCCAGCGGCGGCTGCACCGGACCCGCCGTCGTCGCCGACGCGTCGGCGACGCCCGGCTCGCCCGCCGGGCCGTCGCCAGAGGTCGCCGGGCCATCAGGTGTTGCCGGGTCTTCGGTTCCCGACGGCTCGTCGCGGCGCAGTGCGCGCAGCGCGGTGGCCAGCATGGTGGCTGCCCGGTCCGCCGCCGGCGGGTCACCGGCCGGTGGTGCGTACCGGTGCAGCAGCGCCACCAGCAGACCGGGATGCGGCCACGCCGGATCGTCCAGGGCGAGCAACCGGCCGATCAGGTCCAGCTCCGCCCAGCGCAGCACCGCCGCGTACGGCCGGCCCGGATCCAGCCGGGCCAGCGGCAGCGGTTCGGACGCCCCCGGTTGGCGCAGGCCGAGCAGGCATTCGCCGTACCCGAGATCGATCTCCAGCACCAGGCCGTAGCCGTCGGCGACCGGCAGCACCACCCGGGTCTGCGCGTGGTGGGCCGGTGCGGGTCCGGCCACCGGCGGCAGGTACGCCGCCCAGAAGGTCGGATCGGTGGTCAGGCTGGCCAACGGTTCGGGAATCGGCACGGTGACTCATCCTGCCCGGCGGGGGCGGCGACGGCCACAGCGGCTACTCTGGCGATCCCATGTCCGAAACCTCCGCGCCTCGCGCCACCGATGCCCGCGCCACCGATCGTCGGGCCCCTGACGCTCGTGCCACCGTCGGGTCCGACCGCACCGCGGCGACCCCGGGCGATCTGACCGCCGTGCAACGCAACGCCGTCACCGAACTGCTCCGGGTCTCCCCGGTCGCCGACGAACTCGGCAACCGGTTCGCCGCCGCCGGCCACGAGCTGCACCTGGTCGGCGGCTCGGTCCGCGACGCGCTGCTCGGCCGACTCGGCAGCGACCTGGACTTCTGCACCGACGCGCACCCGGACCAGACCCTGGGGGTGCTCAAGGGCTGGGCGGAGGCGATCTGGGAGACCGGCCGTGAGTTCGGCACCATCGGCGCCCGGCGGGGTGGGATGACCCTGGAGATCACCACCTACCGGGCGGAGGCCTACGACGGGGTGACCCGCAACCCGGTGGTCGCCTACGGCACCAGTCTCGCCGACGACCTGCGGCGGCGCGACTTCACCATCAACGCGATGGCGGTCAGCCTGCCCGAGCACCGGTTCACCGACCCGTACGGCGGGGTCAGCGACCTGGCCGCGAAGATCATCCGTACCCCGGGGACGCCGCAGGACTCGTTCGGCGACGACCCGCTGCGGATGCTACGGGCCGCCCGGTTCGCCGCGCAGCTGCGGTTCGCCGTGCATCCGGATGTCCGCGCGGCGATGGCCGCCATGGCGGCCGACCTGGACCGGATCACCGCCGAGCGGATCCGGGACGAGTTCAGCAAGCTGCTGTGCGGTGCCGACCCGGTCGCCGGGCTGCGGCTGCTGGTCGACTCCGGGCTGGCCGACCGGTTCCTGCCGGAGCTGTCCGGGCTGCGGCTGGAGATCGACGAGCACGCCCAGCACAAGGACGTGTACGAACACACGCTGACCGTGGTGAGCAACGCCGTCCGGCTGGAGAGCGACGGCTGCGACTTCGTGCTGCGGATGGCGGCGCTGATGCACGACGTCGGCAAGCCGGCGACCAAGGCGGTCGGATCGGACGGCCGGGTCAGCTTCCACCACCACGAGGTGGTCGGTGCCCGGATGACCCGGCACCGGATGAAGGCGCTGCGCTACCCCAAGGAGGTCACCACCCAGGTGGCCAAGCTGGTCGGCCTGCACCTGCGGTTCTACGGGTACGGCCGGGGCGAGTGGACCGACTCGGCGGTCCGCCGCTACGTCACCGACGCCGAGGATCTGCTGCCCCGACTGCACAAACTGACCCGGTCCGACTGCACCACCCGCAACCGGCGCAAG
Organism: Micromonospora sp. ABR4_055; assembly: GCF_056160425.1. Lineage (NCBI taxonomy): Bacteria > Bacillati > Actinomycetota > Actinomycetes > Micromonosporales > Micromonosporaceae > Micromonospora > Micromonospora sp. ABR4_055. The sequence continues at coordinate 9,615 of NZ_JBSWXD010000074.1, read as the reverse complement.
GCCGCCGCGCTGGCCGCCGACTACGACGCGCTGGAGGAGCGGATCGCCCGGATCCAGGCCGAGGAGGATCTGGCCCGGGTCCGCCCCGACCTGGACGGCAACGCGATCATGGAGCTGCTCGGCGTACCGCCGGGACCGGTCGTCGGTCGGGCCTGGCGGCACCTCAAGGAGACCCGGCTGGAGCGCGGGCCGCTGGACCGCGACGAGGCCGAGGCGGAGCTGCTGCGGTGGGCACGGGCCGAAGGGATCCTGCCCGACGCCGGTTAGCCACCCGTCACGCCCGGACCGGTGGTTACCGGGCGTTGTGCCGCTCGACTACCGTCGCAGGACGGACGGGTGCGGCGATCTTGCTGGCGGTCGCGCGCCACCGACAGCTGATCAACCGGGAGGGCCCAGATGCAGCCGTGTGCGGTCTGCGGCGGTGCGTCCGTCAACCAGGCCGGCTACTGCCTCCAGTGCGGTACGTACCGCGGTGTTCCGTCCAGCCAGGCCGGCTACCCCGGACACCCGCCGCAGCAGCCACCGGCACCGGTCTACCCGGGCAGCGGCGCGCCGAGCTATCCGGGCTACCCGATGGCGCCGCAGCCGCCCGACCGCGGCCGGTCCTACCTGGTCCCGCTGGTGGCCCTCGGCGCGACGTTCGTCGTACTGGTGGCGGCGATCGGCGTGCTGATCGCGGTCCGCGGTACTGACGACGGCAACCGGGTCACGGCCGATCCGAGTGCCTCTCCGACCCCCAGCGACCTTCCGACCCCGAGGGAAGCCTCGCCGCCGCTGGTGGACCCATGCGTGGTCGGCAGCTGGCAGGTGGACTCGTACGAGGAGGACATCGCGCTGGACGAGCCGTTCGGCAGGACCACGTTCACCGGCGTCGGCCCCGGTGCCCGGGTCGAGCTGCGCGAGGACGGATCGGGCACCACCGACTACGGCGACGGCACCACCTTCGAAGGATTCGTAGCCGGGACCGTCGTCACCCTCACCATCAGCGGACGGGTCACCTACCGCTTCCGTGCCCTGGAGGGCACGGTCTCCTTCAGCGACGTCGACGCGGACGGCACGGTCACGTTGAGCGCCCCGGGTGTCGACTCGGAGAGCCAGGCCCTGATCGTCGAGTTCGACCCGGCCAGCTACCAGTGCGACGGCGACACCATGACACAGCGCACGACGCTCCACACCGCAGAGATGTCCAAGCGCTGAGAGTCAGGTGACAAGTCCACTCAGCAGTTCGCCGTCCGGTACCGCCGCGCCGGCCGGGTCCCGTAGTAGCGCTCGCAGTGGATGTCCTGAACCCACGGGTCGGAAGCGAGCGACATCAGCTGTGACCGCAGCTCGTGGTCGCTGTCCACGATGATGCTCTCGACGTAGTCCTCGCGGAGGAGCCGTCGTGGGCCCCAGGTGACCTGGAGCCGCCACCGTCGGCCCAATTTAAGGTCAAGCGTCCTGGTCTGGGACATTAGTGTTCCTTTCTCGTAAGATTGGTGATGCCGTCGTCAGATGGCGGGCGTCGAGGGCGGCCAGCCTGGTCAGCCGGGGCGCCGGCCGGATCGAGTGCGGGGATGCGGCGTCGGTGTCAGGAGACGCAGCCCGACGAAGAAGACGCAGACACCGGCCAGAGCCGTCGCTGCCAGGGTCAGCCACCAGTACGGCACGGACGCCGCACGGCAGACCGCAGCCACCACGACCGTGGTGAGCAGAGTCGACGCGCAGACAATCGCCAGGTTGATCGTTTGGTGGAGTTGTCCCTTGACCTCGACGGCGCCGCGCAGGGTCAGCAAGCGGTTGCGGACGCTGACCGTCATCTTGTCGGGCTGTATCGGGACCTGTTCAGCCTTGGCGCTGGGCTCCTCGTGTGCGAGGTCGATCTCCCGGGTGTCCCGCTGGGCTCCGTCTGCCATCCGTACTTCTCGCATCCTCGTAGCAGAGTGAACTGAACGTGATCGGTCTTCGTGTAGCAGTCTATGCAACTGAGAGTGCCTCATAGTGTGTGAGACACGCTGACGATACACGCATGAAGCACGTATCTGGCTGCCATAACTCGTCGGATCTAGGGGTGACTGATGTGTCACTCAATGTGATTGGACTCTGGGTTGGCCGTCGAATCGATCCCTGATGACCGGTCGCGGAGCGCATTCATCCGCTTCGGGTGAAGCCGAGGGCACACCTGTCGTGGTCGAGGGCTGTGGGATGTGAAACTTGAGATTGATTCGCAACTCAGGAAGCGCTAGCTTGACCGGACCAAGATCTAGCAGGTTGGTGGATGTCAGATCGTATGTCTGAGGTACATCACTCATACGCAAGAGGGGCACATATTCGATGCAGATGTGGCATCATCTACAACGTACGCCCGTTCGGTTACCCTGAGTGGCGGCGTGCGTGGGGCCAATGGTCCTGATTGTCGGGACGACGTCCGTGACCAGCTCGTCACGCAAAGGAGACAGGCAGTCATGAGTCCACTACCAAATGCTCCTGACGGAGTGCGATCGGCCGCATCGGGTCGGCCCTCGAACGGTTCGACCGAACACACCGGTACCGGGGGCCGCCGCGAGGAGTCCTCCACAGCCGGGACTGCGGCTGTCGGAGCGCTGACCCGCGTGACGGCGAACTTCACTCCGAGGGCGATCTCGGCCTTGGAGAAGATCGCCGGTGAGACCGGCGATTCCAAGACCGACATCCTCAACCGGTCCGTGCTGCTCTACGACGCGATCCTCGATGCGGTCGAACGTGAGGGCGGTGCCCTGCACGTTACCTACCCGGACGGCACCCGCGAGCGGTTACGGTTCATCGGCTGACGAGATCCAGCCGAGCCCAGGTCTGCCAGGCCGGTCGCGCTGCGTCCCAGGTGACGCCGGCGGGGATCGGTCGGGCCTCGAGCTGTCGTCCAGCTGCCGGTCCGATGGGACAATCGGCGGGTGCAGGTGCTCGTCCGCTCGGTGCCGACCCCCGCCGACCTGGCCGCGATTCGGCAGCTCGACACATCGTTCGTCGCCACCTCGATGTACCACGTCGTGGCCGGTACCGACGGTTTCACGCTGCGGGAGGTGCCGGTGTCGCCGCCGGTGCGCAAACGGTACGACCTGACCGAAGGAGTCACCGAGGGCGGTCGGCCGTGGGACCTGTACGCGCTCGCGATCGACGGCGACCAGCCGGTCGGCTTCATGGCGACCACCTACCAGCGGTGGAACGGGCGGCAGGTGGTCAATGAGCTGCACGTGGCCCCGGCGTACCGTCGGCGCGGGGTGGCCCGGGAGCTGATCGGCATCGCCCGGGTCACCGCCCGGGAGAACGCCGCCCGGGAGATCTGGTTGGAGACCCAGAACGTCAATGTAGCGGCGGTACCCGCGTACCCCCGGCTCGGCTTCACCCTGAGCGGTATCGACACCACCCGCTACCCGCCGCCGTACGCCGACGAGGTGGCCCTGTTCATGTCGGCCGCGGTGCCGCCCGCACCCGGTGACCCGGCCAGTCAGCCGACCGGCGGACAATCGGCGGATGCGATGGGCGGTGCTGGACTCACCGATCGGTGAGCTGTCGGTGGCGGTTGACGACGTCGGCGTGTGCCGGGTGCTGTTCGGGCGTACCGACGAGGTGGTCGACACCGCGCCGACGGACCCGGTGCTGTGCGCGGCGCTCGACCAACTGCGCGGCTACTTCGCCGGTGCGTCCACCGGTTTCACGGTGCCGCTGTCGGTGCGGCGGGGCACGGAGTTCGAGCGGGCCGTGTGGCGGCGGATGACCGACATCCCGTACGGACAGACCGAAACCTACGGTGCGGTCGCTGCGGCGGTGGGCGACCCGCAGGCGGCGCGGGCGGTCGGAGTGGCCTGCAACCGCAACCCGATCCCGGTGATCGTGCCCTGCCACCGGATCGTCGGGGCCGGCGGCAAGCTGGTCGGCTTCGGCGGCGGGCTGCCCCGCAAACGGCACCTGCTGGAGCTGGAGGCGGCGGTGGCGCTGCGGCAGGCATGGACCTGAACGCGGCGCGGGCGGCCCCGCTACAGCAGCGGGACCGCCCGGCGACGCGAGGTGCCGATCGGCCGGCGAACGGCCGGGATCAGCGCTCGATCTTGTTGACGATGAAGTCCTCGACCGCCTGGCGGGCGTCGTGGTCGGCGTACTGCTCCGGCGGCGACTTCATGAAGTAGGACGAGGCCGACAGGACCGGGCCGCCGACGCCCCGGTCGAGGGCGATCTTCGCCGCGCGCAGCGCGTCGATGATCACGCCGGCGGAGTTGGGTGAGTCCCAGACCTCAAGCTTGAGTTCGGCGTTCAGCGGGGTGTCACCGAACGAGCGGCCCTCCAGCCGGATGTACGCCCACTTGCGGTCGTCGAGCCACGGCACGTGGTCGGACGGGCCGATGTGCACGTCGCTCTTGGCCATTTCGTGCGGCACCTGGGAGGTCACCGACTGGGTCTTCGAGATCTTCTTGGAGACCAGCCGGGTGCGCTCCAGCATGTTCATGAAGTCCATGTTGCCGCCGAAGTTCAGCTGGTACGTGCGCAGCAGCTCGACGCCCCGGTCCTCGAACAGCTTGGCCAGGGCCCGGTGCACGATGGTTGCGCCGACCTGGCTCTTGATGTCGTCGCCGACGATCGGCAGCCCGGCGTCGGTGAACTTCTGCGCCCAGACCGGGTCCGAGGCGATGAACACCGGCAGGGCGTTGACGAAGGCGCAACCGGCGTCGATGGCGGCCTGCGCGTAGTGCCGGGCGGCCTGCTCGGAGCCGACCGGCAGGTAGCAGACGACCACCTCGGCGCGCGCGTCGCGCAGCGCCTGGGCGATGTCGACCGGCTGCTGGTCGGATTCCTGGATGACCTCCTGGTAGTACTCGCCTACCCCGTCGAGGGTGGGGCCACGCTGCACCAGCACCCCGGTGGGCGGTACGTCGCAGAAGGTGATGGTGTTGTTCTCGCTGGCGTTGATCGCCTCGGCGAGGTCCATGCCGACCTTCTTGGCGTCCACGTCGAACGCCGCGACGAACTCCACGTCCGATACGTGGTAGTCGCCGAAGGTGACGTGCATGAGACCCGGAACGCGGTCGTTGGGGTCGGCGTTGCGGTAGTACTCCACGCCCTGGACCAGGGACGAGGCGCAGTTTCCGACACCGACGATGGCGACGCGGACGGAGCCCATCGCGTTTGCCTCCTTCTTGTTCTTCACGGCCGCTCCGGCTCGTCTCCGGGCTGTCCCGGCGGAGCCTCCCTGGTCTGTCCAGGCGGGGGCGGATCGTTCTCTGCGGGTTCGAACTTCATGGGATCGGGGTGGCCGGTGCGTGGGGCCCGGCCGGACCGCTCGCTGGCGATCAGCTCCTCCAGCCACCGGACCTCGCGTTCGCAGGCGTCGAGTCCGTGCCGCTGGAGTTCGAGGGTGTACGCGTCGAGCCGTTCCGCGGCTCGACCGAGCACCTCGCGGAGCCCTTCCCGGCGCTCCTCGATCTTGCGCCGCCGCCCCTCCAGGATTCGCAGCCGGGTGGCCCGGTCGGTCCGGGAGAAGAAGGCGAAGTGCACGCCGAACCCGGTGTCCTCGTAGGTCTCCGGACCGGTCTGGGCGATCAGGTCGGCGAACCGTTCCTTGCCTTCGGCGGTGATGGTGTAGACGACCCGGCCGCGGCGGCTGGTCAGTGCCGGGATCTCCGCGTCGGTGGTCGTGGGGTCGTCGGCTTCGGCGATCAGGCCGTTGGCCTGCAGCCTGCGCAGGGTGGGATACAGCGAGCCGTAGCTGATCGCGGCACGGATCGCCCCGAGCTTGGCGGCGAGTTCCTTACGGAGCTCGTAACCGTGCATAGGGGACTCCTGAAGCAGGCCGAGGATGGCGAGTTCGAGCACGCTGCCCCTCCTACCTCGTGGTCTGCCCGGCTTCGTCGATCCGATGTATCGAGCCGATACATCGACACGGTAGACGGAAACCAGACACCGGGCAAATGGTTCCTTGCGTACGGTCGGCTACTGATCGTGACCGTAGTCGCCAAGGTCAGCGGGGACCGCGTACGCTCGTGGCCATGCGTTCGCAGCGTCAGGTCGTCGACTACTCGCTTCAGCGGCGAGCAGTGCTGCGCGAGGTGTTCGCCGGCCGGGTGAGCAGCCATGAGGTTTGCGATGCCTCGCCATACCTGAAGAGTGCTGCCCGGTACCACGGCGAGTCGACCGACGAGAGCTGCCCGATCTGTCACCGCGAGAACCTGACCCACGTGCACTACATCTATGGCGATGAGCTGAAGCAGTCCGCCGGACAGGCCCGAAACCGGGCCGAGTTGTCGCTGCTGGCGATGACGCTGCGTGAGTTCCAGGTGTACGTCGTCGAGGTGTGTCGCGTCTGTAACTGGAACCACCTGGTGGAGCAGTATCTTCTCGGCCGGGACGGTCTAGGTGCCGCCGGCGGTGACGGCGAGGCTGACGGCGCGATCGCCGTGTCCGGCGGCGGCCGTCCATCGATGACCAAACGAAGGCGAGAGGCCCAACGGTGAACCTGATTGCCCGGTCGCTGCGTAGGCACCAGAGAGTAGGCAGGGCAAGGTTACTGGTTGACCGGACAAGTCACGATATTTCTGATGAAGTGGCTTTCGGCTGCTGGTGTCGCTCCGGCACCGGTAGTGGGCCAACTCACGGCAGACCGGTGGTGGCGCTGGAGCGCACCACCGCAACCGGCAGGGTGTGACACATGAACTCGTACGGCGACCCCAACTCCGCCCACGGGCGTGCCTACAGTCCAGGCAGCGGTGGCGGATACGGATCCGAGCCGGATGACTACCACTGGGCCGGGACGGACGACGCCGGGCCGGCCCGCGGCCCCTCCGCGCGGGGCGACTCCGACGCGGGTCGGTACGGCGGAGATGCTTCCCGTGGACCGGCCAACCCCGGCGCCGGTCGGGCCTCGGTCGGTGGCCGGGCTCCGGTCAGCGGCGCCTCCGCCGGACGGGCCTCCGCCGGACGAGCGTCGGTCGGCGGCGGTCCAGCCGGTCGGGCCTCGGTCGGTGGCCGGGCTCCGGTCAGCGGTGGCGCCCCGGTCGGTGGCAGCGCCTCGGTCGGCGGTGCCGCCGGCCGTTCCGGAGTCGGCCGGGCGACCGTCGGGCGGGCCAGCGTACGACCGGTCTCGCCGGCCGGTGAGTTCGGCGGAGGTCCCGGCGGTCCCGGCGGACCCGGCGGACCCGACGGCCCGTCCGGTCCGGGACGCCGTGGCCGGGGCGGTCGCGGCAGCGACCCTGCCGCAGCGAAACGGGCCAAGCAGCGTCGGCGGATCAACCTGCTGATCGCGTCGTTCGCGGTCCTGATCATGCTCACCGGTGGTGCCGTCGTCGGCGGCACCTACTACTCCACGACAGTGGCCCTGCCCGAGGAGCTGCCGCTTCCGCTGGCCAGCACGATGTACGCCAGCGACGGCACCACCCGGATCGCCAAGCTGGGCGAGTTCAACCGGGTGTTCGTCACCGTCGACCAGATCCCCGAGCACGTGCAGCGGGCGGTGGCCTCCGCCGAGGACCGCAAGTTCTACGAGCACTCCGGCGTCGACTACGTCGGTATCGCCCGAGCGGCCTGGAACAACTTCACCGGCGGCACCCGGCAAGGTGCCTCGACGATCACCCAGCAGTACGCCCGGAACGCGATGGACCTGCAGGAGGTCTCCTACGCCCGAAAGGTCCGCGAGGCGGTGCTGGCCTCGAAGCTCACCGACCGGTACGACAAGTCCGAGATCATGGGCTTCTACCTGAACACGATCTACTTCGGCCGCGGCGCGTACGGCATCGAGGCCGCCGCACAGCAGTACTTCGGCAAGTCGGTCGCCGACCTGTCGGTCGCCGAGGGGGCGGTGATCGCGGCGGTCATCAAGCAGCCGGAGCCGGACGCAACCACCGGGCACCAGGGCTACGACCCGGCAGTCAACGAGGCCGACGCCAAGGTCCGCTGGGAGTACGTGATCGGTGGCATGGTCGAGATGGGTTGGCTGCCCGAGGCCGAGCGACCGACCGAGTACCCGGAGATCCGGCAGGTCGACCCGAACAGCTGCATCATCGACTGCGGGATCAACACCCCCGAGGGCAACGTCATCAACTACGTCCGCGACGAGATGGTGCAGATGGGCATCTGCACGCCGGACACCTGCTCGCAGGAGCTGCGGCAGGGCGGCTACCGCGTCGTCACGACGATCGACGCGAAGATGCAGGACGCTGCGGAGAAGGCGATCTGGCGTAAGGCCAAGGGGTCGGCTATGGAGGGCCAGCCGGAGAACCTGATGGCGGCGATGGTCGCGATCGATCCGGAGACCGGCCGGGTGCTCGCCTACTTCGGCGGCGACAACGGCACCGGGCATGACTACGCCGGCCGCAACTACGAGAACGGCCAGTGGACCGGCGGCCACTCACCCGGCTCGACGTTCAAGATCTACACATTGGCCGCCGCCCTGGACAACGACATCTCGGTCGACTCGCACTGGACGGCCAAGCCGTTCAAGGTCGAGGGCACCGAGATCCAGGTGCAGAACGCCGGCCGGAACGCCAGCTGTGGCGAGTGGTGCTCGCTGGAGTTTTCCACCGTCCAGTCCTACAACGTGCCCTTCTACCACGTCACCGAGCAGATCGGTGCCGACAAGGTGGTCGGGATGGCCAAGGCGGCCGGCGTCGGCACCATGTGGAACACCGCCGACAACAAGCCGTACGACCTGACCACGGCCGACCCGAAGGAGGTCGCCCCGTCGCCGTTCTTCAACGTGGTCGGGTACGGGCAGTACCCGGTGACCGTGCTCGACCACGCCAACGGGGTGGCGACGCTGGCCAACCGTGGGGTCTACAACAAGGCCCACTTTGTGATCTCGGTGGAGAAGAAGAACCTGGTCAGCGGTGAATGGGTGACGGCCGGTGGCGAGCAGCTCAAGCCGGAGCAGCGGATCCGGCAGGAGGTGGTGGCGGACCTGACCGACGTGCTGACCCAGATCCCGAACAACATCAACAGGGACCTCAACGGCGGGCGTCCGGTCGCCGGCAAGACCGGCACCTGGGAGCTCAACGAGTCCAGCGGCGAGAACGGCGACGCCTGGATGGTCGGGTACACGCCGCAGATCGCGACAGCAGTGTGGGTCGGCAACGTCGGGGACCGCGAGGCGATCCGCGACAAGAACAACAACAAGATCGGTGGTAGTGGACTGCCCGCCATCATCTGGCAGCGCTTCATGAACGAGGCGCACAAGGGGATGGACGTCGAACAGTTCCCGGCTGCCCGGGAGATCGGCAGCGTCGACGCCGGCAACGGCAAGTCCCCGGCACCGCCGCCGCCGGACCCGGAAGAGCCGGGACAGGGCGGGATCTGTGACGGCCCGCTGGGCGACCTGTTCTGCCCAGGCCGCGGAAACAACAACGGCGACCAGGACGATGACGAAGGTGACCCCACCCGTACTCCCGGTAACGGTGCCGACCCCAACGACGGTGACGACCAGGGTGGCGACGGTGGCATCGGGTTCGACTTCGGCGGTGGTGCCGGGGGGACCCCAGTGCCACCAACACCGCCCCCCCCCACACACCCCCCCCCAGACACCAATCCCTCTCTTCTCCCCCCCCCCCCGCCCCCCAAACACAGCCAGGTGTCTGGGGGGGGGGGGTGTTTTTTTTGGGGGGGGGGGGGGGGGGGGGG
>NZ_JBSWXD010000073.1:0-30226 GCF_056160425.1 Micromonospora sp. ABR4_055 | reverse complement strand
GCCCCGGCTGCGCGCCGCCGCCGGCCCGGCGGCTGCCGCCACTGGCTCGGCCGCCGACGGGCTGACCGCCGACGAGTTGGCGCTGCTGCACCGGCGCGGCGCCGACCGGATCTCCGAGGAGATCTGGTCCGCCGCCGACCTGCCGCTGCTCGACGAGCTGGACCAGCTGATCGACGGCGGGCCGTCGCGCCGGTACGGGCACGTGGTGGTCGACGAGGCGCAGGACCTGTCACCGATGCAGTTGCGGGCGGTGGCCCGGCGCAGCCGCACCGGCTCGTGCACGGTCGTCGGCGACCTGGCCCAGTCGACCGGCGGTTGGGCCCGGGACAGTTGGGACGAGGTGACCCGGCATCTGCCGTCGACCTGCCCGGTGCGGGTCGCGCCGCTGCGGTACGGCTACCGGGTGCCCCGCCAGGCGTACCAGTTCGCCGCCCGGCTGCTGCCGGTCGCCGCGCCCGGCGTGACACCACCGGAGGTGGTCCGGGACGGTCCGGCTGAACCCGGCGTGCATCGGGTCGGGCTCACCGATCGGGCCGGTCGGGTCGTCGCGGTGGCCGGCGAGCACGCCGCGCGGGGCGCGTTCGTCGGCGTCGTCTGCCCGCCGCGCTGCCGCCGCGAGGTCGAGGCGGCGCTCGCCGACAACGGGGTCGCCTGGAGCAGCGCCCAGCAGGGCGACCTCGGCGCGGCGATCAACCTGGTCAGCCCGGCCGAGGCGAAAGGCCTGGAGTTCGACGCCGTGGTGGTCGTCGAGCCGGAGCAGATCGTCGCCGACGACGAACGCGGCCACCGGATGCTGTACGTCGCGTTGACCCGCACCACCGGCCACCTGGACGTGGTCTGCGTCGGCGACCCCCTGCCGCTGAACACGCCGTACCGCCCGGATCCGGGTTCGGCCGACGACCAGTCCGAATTCACCGAACGGTCCACCCGGCTGCTCGCCGAGCACCTGGCCGGTCAGTTGCGCGCCGACGCGCCGGCCGCACACTGGGCGGAAGTCATCGACGAGGTACGCCGCCAGCTCGGCGACTGACCATCCGCAACCGACTTGCCACAGTGCGGAGCTAGTGACCGGGCGGTGCTGCGCTGTCGTCAGGAGCTGCTGGCGGGGCGGCTGAGCACCGCCGAGGTGAGCCGTCGGCCGACAGTCGCCTGGACGATGTTCTTCTGGACGACGGCCTTGGTGGCCCGGCTCGGCAGCGCCACCCCGAGTTCGGTGGCCAGGGCCCGTAACTCGGCGACCTTCAGCCCGAGATCGTCGAGGTAGCGTCCGGCGGCCACCCGGTCGTCGATCGCCGCCAGATCGGCACGGATCCGGTCGGTGTCGACGACGACCGCCGGCTTCGCCGCCTTGGTGGCCCGGCTCCGGCGGGCCGGTGCCGGTGCCGGTGCCGGTGCCGCAGACTGTTGCGGCCCGGACGCGGCGGTGGCGACCGTCAGCTGCGCGGTGCCGTCGGCGAGTGCGGCCAGTTGCTCCGGCGGCAGGGTACGGAGGAAGTCCGCGACCCGGATCAGGACGGCGTGGGACAGGTCGGCGGCGCTGGTCACGTAACTCTCCTACGGGCGGATCTTGGCGAGGAACTCGCTGGCGAGCTGTTGCAACTCGTACTGGACGTTGACGTTCGCGTCCGGCATCAGGACCGCGGGCAGGCCGTGCTCACCGGCGGAGGCGAACACCGTCTTGTTGTCGCGGATCATCTGCTGGAAGCGCGGGATCTCGATGGTCGCAGGATGGCCGATGAAGTTGCGCAGCGCCAGCAGCGGCCCGTGCCCGGTGTACTGGACCATCGTGAAGACGATGCCGAGGATCTCCGGGCTGATCTGGTCGGCCCGGCCCGCCGCGACCCGGTTGTAGTCGGTCACCAGCTCGGAGACCTTCTTGCGCAGGTAGTCGATGCCGAGCGTGGACAGGTAGTCCGGCCGGGCCGGGATCAGGATGTGGTCGCTGGCGACCACCCCGGTGCGGGTGACCATGGTGAAGTTCGGCGGGCAGTCGACCAGGACGACCTGGTAGTCGGTGAACGCTGGTGCGGCGAGCGCATCGGCGAGCGCCCGGTGCAGGGACAGGAAGCGCGGGCTGCCGTGCTGGAACCGAGATCCGCCCAGGCTGGCGGCGAAGTCGAGGTCGGCGTCGGTGAGCATCAGATGGGACGGCACCAGGTCGAGCCGACCTTCGCTGTGCTGACCGATCACCTCGTTGACGGTGGGCGGGGTGAGCACGTAAGGGTCCAGTGGTGCGGCCCCGCCCCGGTCCAGCACGTCACCGAACCACTGCAGGATGGTCCGTTCGTCGGCCAGCTCCCGTTCCCACATTGTCGGTTCGACGAAGGAGAAGGTCAGGCTGGCCTGCGGGTCCAGGTCGATCAGCAGCACCCGGTGCCCGCGGTACGCGAGTTCAGCCCCGATGTTGGCAGTGAGGGTGGTCTTCCCGACGCCACCTTTGTAGTTGATGACGGACACCACGGTCATCGGCCGCTCCGCACACGCATGGTCAGCAGCATGCCACGCGGACGCCATCGCCCGACCCCGCCGGCCGGAATGATCCGGCGGGCGGCGTCGTTGTGCATGGTCGCGCCACGCAATCCGGCCCGCGGCTCAGGCCGCCGGCCGCCGGTCACCAGGCACAGGCCCGTAGCCGTCAGGCACCGGCCGGGCGGCCCGGCGGGTGGGCCCGGTCGGGAATCGTCGACGGGCCGGCGTGGTTGTACATGGTCACGGCGCGCAGCAGCGCACCCGCGCCACCGCGTCTGACCCCCGTACCACCCGGATGACCGTTTACCGCGCACCCGCCCGCTGTGACGGGTGTGCCCCCTCGGCAAACGGAAGGTGGACCCCCATGACCACGATCATCACCCGTACCCTGCGTACCAGCCTGCGCACCACCGCCCTCGGCATCGCCGGGCTGACCCTGGCCGGCGGCGCGGTCGCCGCCCCCGCCCTGGCCGCCGAGCACGCCCCCACCGCCCTGGCCGCACCCGTGTCCGTCGCCGCCAGCGGCGTCAACGCCGGCAAGCTCACCCCGCACGGCGTGCAGGGCGAACAGTCCCGGATCGACCTGTCCGGCGAGCAGACCGACAACGTCAAGGGCATCATCGCCGCGACGAAGAAGGCCGGCATGGACGAGCGGGCCGCCGTGGTCGCCATCGCCACCGCCCTGCAGGAGTCAAAGCTGGAGAACCTGGGCCACCTCGGTGACCGCAACGACCACGACTCGCAGGGCCTGTTCCAGCAGCGCCCGTCGTCGGGCTGGGGCACCGTCGAGCAGATCACCGACGTGGAGTACTCCACCACCGCGTTCCTCACCGGGCTCAAGGCCGTCGACGGCTGGCAGGACATGCCGCTGACCCAGGCCGCGCAGACCGTCCAGGTGTCGGCGTACCCGGACCACTACGCCCAGTGGGAGACCCAGGCCGCCGAACTCGTCGCCCAGCACTGGAACAGCTGACCCGAAACACCCCAAGCTCAGCGCGAAGGGCCGGACCCCGTACCCTGGGGTCCGGCCCTTTGACGTATGCCCCGGCCGGGTCAGCCGGGGCCGACCCCACCACCGGTGAACGGGTCCGGCAGGTTCCGCCAGCCGGCCTCGCCGTCAGCGAGTTCGGCGTCGGTGAGCAGGCAGGCCGCCAGCCGGCGGTGCAGGTCGACCGGATCGAAGTCGACGCCTACGAAGACCAGGTTGCTGTGCCGGTCGCCGTAGTACGGGTCCCAGTCCAGCGCGGCGGCCAGCCGGCGCTGCGGGCTGGCCTGCTCCCACTGCTCGTCCGGCAGGTCGACCAGCCACCGGCCGAGGGTGCGCAGGGTGAGTCCGCCGCCGGCGCACTCCCAGCCGATCACCGCCTCCGGCCGGTTGGCCAGCCAGAGGTGCCCACGGGACCGCAGCGGACCCGCCGTGACGTCGGCCAACGCGGCGTACAGCCGGGCGGGGTGCAGCGGGCGGCGGGCCCGGAACACCGCGGAGACGACGCCGCAGTCGGCGACCGGCTCGTGCACCCCGATCAGGTGACCCTCGACGCCACGGTCCAGGACCGCCGGCGTTTCCGGCCGGTGCCGGTCGGTGTGCCGCAGTTGGCCGGCGAGCCGGGTGGCGTCGATCGTCGGCTGGTCGCCGGCCCGTAGGTGCACCGCCCACGGGGCCATCCGGGACAGCAGCACACCAAGCCGGTGCGTCTCGAAGGCCTGGTCAATCGACCCGCCCCACAGCACGACCGTGTCGGCGTACTCAATCTGCCGGGCGATCACGTCGGCAAGCCGACGGCGGTCGCCGGGGGCGGCGGCGATGCCGAGTTGACCGAGGTCGTCGGTGCTGGCCAGGCCGTCGAGCAGGTGGTCGGCGGCGACGACCGTGACGTACGAGTCGAACCGGACCAGGTCGCAGACCGTTCGCCCGGCCACCCGGCCGTGCGCGCAGGCGGCGGCGAGCGTCTCCGGTTCGACCACTTCGGGCAGGACCAGCACGATGTCCCGGCCGGGTCGGGCGGCGGCGAGCCGGGCCAACGTGGTCGGCGCGTCCGCCCGCAGGGTGCAGCAGACGCAGCCGTCGACGAGGTCGAGGCGGACGTCTTCGACCGGGCCGGTGCCGTCGCGGAGCACCCGGTGCGGGGCACCGTCGTGTGCCGGGCCGACGTCGTAGCGGACGACGAGCAGGGCCGGGTCGGCGGCGAGCAGGGTCCGGGCGACGGCCATCGTGGCGGCGGGCCAGAAACCGGACAGTACGGTGACCGCCGGGCGGGTGGTGGCGGACCGGTGGGTGGTACGGCCGACCGGAGCTGACGGTGACGGCATGCACGCCCCCTCGACTGAAATGAAAACCGTTGTCATTATAACCGAATGGACGCCACCCTTCGAGCCCACCTCATGGATCTGCTGGAGCACCTGGCCGGCGAGCAGGTGCTGACCGGTGCCGACCGCCGCCCGGTCGCGGGACCGCCGGCCGGCCATCCCGTCGGGCACCCCGCACTACGGATCTACCCGGAGGCCAGGATGGTGCTGCTCGGAGCCGACGAGATCCAACTGACCCGTCGCGAGTTCGACCTGCTGCACTGCTTCGCCAGCCACCCTCGGCAGGTGTTCACCCGGGCCCAGCTGCTCGACCGGGTCTGCGGGCACCGCCGGTCCGGGCCGCGCAGTATCGATGTGCACATCCGCCGGTTGCGAGCCAAGCTCGGCGACGACCTCCCGGTGGTGCGAACCGTCCACGGAGTGGGATACCGCCTGGACGGCGCTTTACCGGTCACCGTCGCCCGGCTGGCCGGCGCCGACGACGCAATCGGCGGCCACATCGGCGACAGTCGGGTAACGTGGAGATTTGACTGATTGGTGGATGTCCGGCACGGTGGGCGGGTAGACGGCCGCTGACCGACCCAGTCCCTGGAGCTTCCGCCGCCCGCCCTGACCGCCCGCCGCGCACTGTCCGCCGCGCCGTCAGCCCCAAACCCGACATTGCCGCTGAGCCGCCTCGCCGCGTGAGCCATCACCTGTTTCCGGTAGTTCCGAAATCCGATCAAGGAGTTGTCATGCTGACCATGACCGACAACGCGGTCTTCGTGATTCGCGAGATCACCACTCAGCAGCAGGCACCGGAGAGCGCCGGCCTGCGGATCTCGGCCGACCCGACCGCCGGGTCGCTCACCCTGACCGTCGCCGAGCAGCCGATCGCGGGCGACCAGGTGGTGGATTCGTCCGGTGCCCGTGTCTTCCTCGACGCCGAGGCGGCCAACCTGCTGCAGGACAAGTCACTCGACGCCGCAGTGGACGACGACGGCGGCGTGCGCTTCGGGATCGCCGAGCAGCCAGCCGGCTGAGCGACCAGGACGTCGCAGAGCCGTTGGCGGGCACCGTACCGACGGGTGTCCGCCAGCGGCTGACCGGCCGCGATGGAAGGTCCACCCGGTCAGGTCCCTTGTAAACTCGCCGACAGCCTGCCTTGCGGTATCCGTCACGGACGATAGATTCCGCCGGTGGCAGCAGACAGACCTGGCGGGGCGCGTCGTTGGGCCGTCGTCGCCGGGGTCCTGACAATCACCGTCGAGGCAGGGTGGCTGCTGGCCGGCGGCCCAGCCGCTGCACTGGTCAGCGACCTCGGCGCAATCACCGTCGCCAGTTGCGCCGCCACCGCCTGTGGGATCGCTGCCCGCCGCCACCCACCGCAGCTTCGCCGATTCTGGGTGCTGCTGGCGACGACCATGACCCTTGCTGCCATCGGCCGGGTCGTCTGGACCGTCGGCCGGCTCACCGCCAACGCACTGCCACACACCCCACTGATCGGCCTGATCTTCTTCGCCGGCCTCGTCACCGGAACCGCCGCGCTGCTCAGCGCGGTCTCCGCACCGCGTAGCGCGGTCGGCCGGGCCCGGGTGCTGCTGGACGGGGTGATCGTCGGGCTGGCGCTGCTCCCGGTCGCCTGGGTGGTCGTGTACCGGGACATGGCCAGCGCAGAACTGGACGGTACGGCGACGGCGCTCGGCATGTTCTACCCGATGCTGGACCTGATCCAGCTTGTCGTCCTGATCTCGGTCGCCGGACCGGCTCGACCGCTGTGGCCGGCGCTGACCCTGCTCGGAGTCAGCCTCGCGGTGCGGGCCGGGGCGGACGCCGTCTACGTTTCGATGATCGCCCAGGGCACCTACCAGCCCGGTCACCCGGTGGACGTCTGCTGGCCGCTCAGCTACCTGCTGGTCGCGCTGGCCAGCCGGCACCCGCCCCCAGCCGACCTCGATCAAACCGACGAGACCGCCGAGCCGCCGCCGCTGCCGTGGTGGCGGGTCGCGCTGCCGTACCTGACTGTCGGCGCGGCGATCGCAACGGTCCTCACCGCCGGCGAACCGTCGTCGGTGATCTATGCCAGCGGTGTCGCGCTGCTCGCCGCGCTGGCCGTCCGGCAGGCCCTGGCCGCGAACGAGAACCGCCGGCTCGCCGCCCGGCTGCGCCGGCTCGCCTATACCGACCAGTTGACCAGGCTGCCGAACCGGCTGCTGTTCACCCGCCAGCTGCGGCAGTCGATCGCGGCACTGACCGAGCCGGGCCGCGTCGCCGTCCTGCTGCTCGACCTCGACGGGTTCAAACAGGTCAACGACCGGTTCGGTCACGCCACCGGGGACGCGATGCTCAGCGAGGTGGCGGCCCGGATGCGGTCCGCCGTTGGCGACGCGGGGCTGCTCGCCCGGCTCGGCGGCGACGAGTTCGCCGTCCTGCTCGACCCGGCCCGGGACCCGGCCGGGCTGGCCGACCGGCTGCTCGCGGTGCTCGCCGACGGCACAGTCACCTCGGCGAGCATCGGCATCGCCGAGTACGGGCCGCACCACAACGGCGATGCCGATCTGCTGCGCGACGCCGACATCGCAATGTACGCGGCGAAGGCAGCCGGCAAGTCCGCGTACCGGTTCTGTACGCCGCAGCTGCGCAGGGCGGCGGTCGACCGGGCCGAACTGATCGCCGACCTGCGTCGGGCGGTCGACGACGGCGGCCAGTTCGAGCTGGCGTACCAGCCGATCGTCGATGTCGGCACCGGTCGGATCGGCGGCGCGGAAGCGCTGGTGCGGTGGCGGCACCCCCGGCTCGGGCTGCTCAGCCCCGCCCGGTTCCTGCCGCTGGCCGAGGAGACCGGTCTGGTGCTGCCGCTGGACCGGTGGGTGCTCGCCACTGCCTGCCACGACGCGGCCGCCTGGCAGCAGCTGGCGCCCGGCACCACGGTGGCGGTCAACCTGGCGCCGGCCCAGCTGCGCCGCCCGGATCTGATCGCCATGGTGGCCGGGGCAGTGTCGGTGGCCGGGCTGGCCGCCCCCCGGCTGACCCTGGAGCTGACCGAGACGGCACTGATCGACAGCACCGACGAGGTGCTGTCCCGACTCGCCCAGCTGCGTGAACTCGACGTACGGATCTCGATCGACGACTTCGGCACCGGCTATTCGTCGCTGAGTTACCTGCACCGCCTGCCGGCCACCGACCTGAAGATCGACCGGTCTTTCGTGGACCGGCTCGACTCGCCCGACCCGAAGGCCTACGCCACGGTCGAGATGGTCACCCGGCTGGCCGACGCGTTCGGGCTGGTGGTGGTCGCCGAAGGGGTGGAGACCGAGATGCAGCACGGTGCGGTCGCGGCGATCGGCTGCCAGCGGGCGCAGGGCTACCGGTATGGCCGGCCGCAGCCGGTGGCCCAGCTCCGTGAGCTGATCATCGCACGGTGACTGGAACTTCCACATGCGAGCATGGTCATGTTGATCTGCCGTGGTTATGCTGGCAAGCCGTCGAATACGCCCGATCCGTGAGGGATACTACAGATGGTCGATGAATCCAATGGCGGCTCGCGCCCGGTGCCCAAGTTGGACACCTCGGTGCCGCAGACGGCCCGGATCTGGAATCACTGGCTGGGCGGCAAGGACAACTACGCCGTCGACCGCGAGGTCGCTGACCAGATCAGGGCGGCGTTCCCGCAGATCGTGGAAAATGCCCGGCTCTCCCGGGGCTTCTTGGTCCGGTCGGTGCGCTACCTGACCGGGCAGGTCGGGATCCGGCAGTTCCTGGACATCGGCACCGGCCTGCCGACCGCCGACAACACCCACGAGGTGGCCCAGGCGGTGGCTCCGGAGACCCGGATCGTCTACGTCGACAACGACCCGCTGGTCCTGGCGCACGCCCGGGCGTTGCTGACCAGCACGCCGCAAGGCGTGACCGACTACGTCGACGCCGACCTGCGCGACCCCGCGTCGATCCTGCGCGAAGCCGGCCGTACCCTCGATTTCAGCCAGCCGATCGGTCTGATGCTGATGGGCATCCTCGGGCACATCGCCTCCGACGACGAGGCCCGCGACATCGTGCGCAGCCTGCTCGATGTCCTGCCGTCCGGCAGCCACCTCGCGCTCTACGACGGTGGCGACACCAGCCCCGGGGTGGTCGAGGCCGCCCGGATCTGGAACCAGTCCGCGAACCCGCAGTACCATCTGCGCAGCCCGGATCGGATCGAACGGTTCTTCGACGGGCTCACTCTGGTGGAGCCGGGGGTGGTGTCGGTGACCCGGTGGCGGCCGGAGCCGGAGCAGGCACACGCGCCCGCCATCGACCAGTACTGCGGCGTCGGCCGTAAGCCGTGAGCCGATGAGCGTCGTCGGGCACCGGGAGTACGCCGCCGGCGGACCGACGGTCCGCCGGATGCAGCTCGGTGCTCGGCTGCGCCGACTACGCGAGGCCAAGGGGATCAGCCGGGAGGACGCCGGCTGGACCATCCGGGCCTCCGAGTCGAAGATCAGTCGGATGGAGCTGGGCCGGGTCGGGTTCAAGGAACGCGACGTGGACGACCTGCTCACCCTTTACGGTGTAACCGACCACCTGGAACGCGACGAGCTGATCACCCTCGCCCGGGAGACCAACCAGCCAGGCTGGTGGCATCCGTACGGCGACCTGCTGCCCACCTGGTTCCAGTACTACCTGGACCTGGAGTCGGCGGCCAGCCTGATCCGCACCTACGAGATCCAGTTCGTGCCGGGGCTGCTGCAGACCGAGGAGTACGCCCGCGCGGTCATCGACATCGGGTTCAGCGAGTCCGGTGTTCGTGAGGTGGACCGCCGGGTCGAGCTGCGGATGGCTCGCAAGCGGGTGCTGGACCGGGCCGACGCACCCCGCGTCTGGGCGGTGATCGACGAGGCGGTGCTGTGCCGGCCGATCGGCGGAGCGCGGGTGCTGCGCGGGCAGATCGAGGCGCTCGCCGAGGCGAGCGAGCAGCCGGGCGTACGGCTGCAGGTGGTCCGGTTCCGCAGCGGCGGGCACGCGGCTGCCGGTGGGGCCTTCAGCATCCTGCGCTTCCCGGAGCAGGAACTGCCCGATGTGGTCTACCTGGAGCATCTGACCAGCGCGCTCTACCTGGACAAGCGGGAAGAGGTCGACCGGTACGCGGCCGCCGTCGGGCGGCTGTTCATCGAGGCCGACCCGCCGGACCGGACCCGGGAAGTGCTGCACCGCGCGCTGCGTGACCTGTGACGGTGACCGGCCGCCCGAACCGGACCGGCACGCCGGGGGAGTAGAGGACGCTCACCGGCGGGCCCTCCGGTGCCGGCAGCCCGCCGGCGGCGACCAGGTCGTCGGCCAGGTCGACCAGCTCAGCCCGGTGCAAAGGCCACTGTGGGCGCGGTCCAGCCGCATCCGCGACCACAGGTACGGCAGCCGCAGGATGGCCATCGCCACCAGCACCGGCAGCAGCCGGGCCGCGTCCAGGGACCGGAACACCACCCCGCGCCGGCCGGCGTCGTCGACCGAGTAGAGCCGTACGTTCGTTTCGCAGAAGGTGCCCAGGTACGGGATGCCCGGACCGGGACCGAAACCGACGCCGACCATCCGGAACCCGATCAGCCCGACGTAGCTGGTGCCGTCGAAGGTGTCCGGCCGGGTGCCCGGCGGCAGCAGTGGGGCGACCACCGCCGGGTCCACCGGCCAGTGCAGGAACGTCAGATCGTGCCAGCCCTGCACCAGGACCGGCCAGCGGACGGGGCGCGGCGCGGTGACGGTGACCGGCTCCGGCGGCGGCATCTCGGTACGGCTCATATGATCATCCTGGCAGCACCGCACACCCGCGTCCGCAGCTGACTGCGGCGAACCCGAGGAGCCGTACCGTGGCACGCGCCATCGCGACGAACACCCGCGTCGACCGGGCCGGCCTGGTCGATTTTCTGCGGACCCGGCACCGGGCGGTCCTGATCACCACCCGCGCCGACGGCCGCCCGCAGGCGTCCCCGGTCACCTGCGGGGTCGACGCCGACGGCCGGCTGCTGGTCGCCACCTACCCGGACCGGGCGAAAACGGTCAACATCCGCCGTGACCCGACGGTGTCCGCCTGTGTCGTCTCCGACGACTGGAACGGACCGTGGGTGCAGCTCGACGGGATGGCAGCGGTGATCGACATGCCGGACGCGCTGGACGGGCTCGTCGACTACTACCGCTGCGTCGCCGGCGAGCATCCGGACTGGGACGAGTACCGCGCGGCGATGCGCCGGCAGGACAAGTCGTTGATCCGGATGGTCGTGGACCGCTGGGGGCCGATCGCCACCGGCGGCTTTCCGCCGCACCTCGCCGACGACTGACAGCGCACCGGTCCGGTCACTCGGAAGGTCCGGTCACTCGGAAGGTCCGGTCACTCGGACGGCTCGGGGAGGTCGCAGTCGATCTTCGGGTTGACGCCAATGTAGTTCAACGGTCCGGCGATCACCGTCACGACCGTGGTGCCGGCATGGGCACAGTTGGTGTCGTCGCGTTCGAAGTAGCCGCGTTGCACCGCCGCGACCACCCCGATCACCAGCCAGATGAGCACGATCACGCCGGATATCGAACCGCCACGCATCACTGCCTCCTCAACTCGTCGACGCCGTACCGGCCCCGCCGCACCTGCTGGTGGTGGGATCCGGCCGGCGGATGGGCAACCTGGTACCCAGTGACGTCGCTGAGGTAACCGTCCTCACGGCCCGGCCCGGCGCCAGAACTGCCGCCCGCCGGCGCAGCGCCGAGCCAGCACCAGCCCGGCGAGCAGGCCGACCGCCGTACCGCTCGGTCGCGCCCGGACCGACGACCACCCGGCCACCGCCGAACGGACCAGGCGATGTCACGGCGCCGGCTGCTGTCCCGGCTGGAGCTGAACAACCGGGTGCAGATCGCCGTACTGGTGCACGACGCCGACCTGACCTGAGTACGGGGTCGGCGGTCACGCGTCGAGGACCCGGCCGGCGAGGTCACCCCGGTCGAAGGAGACGAACACATCGCCGAGCCGGTCCAGCAGGTACCGCCGTTCGTCGGCGGTGAGACCACCGACGAAGTCCTGCACCGTCTCGGCGATCACCGCGGTCTGCTGGTCGCCGCCACCGGTCAGCTTCGCGGCGACCTGTTCGAAGGTGTCGTCGAGCAGCGACGTCAACGCGTCCGGGTGGTGCATGAACCAGTAGGACCGAGCGGTCGCCGGGTCGGTGAGCACCTTGTCCCGCAGGTAGCCCATCTGCTCCTGCTCCAACTGCTGCCGCAGCCGCTGGATCCGCAGCTCCCGGGTGAGCTTGTCGACCGTCTGCGTGTCCTGCTCGGCCTGGGCGTCCACCGCCAGTCTGACCGTGCAGCCCAGGAGCCGCAGGTGCGAGGCGGTCAGATCCATCTGCGGCAGCCGGGTGTTCAGCTCGGCCTCCAGCATGGTCCGCTCGGTGACCCTGCGCGGGGCGGCGATCCGGCGGGCCGCGTCCAGCATGCACCAGCGGACAGTGGCGGCGGCCCGGTCATGCTGGCGCAGCGGCTGCCACGCAGTGGCGAACGTGGCGACGAACTCGGTGCCGGACAGCGCTGCCGGTAGCCGGTCGGTGAACTCGTCCTGGTCCGGACCGGGCAGCACCGGTACGGGGCTGCTACGGAACACGTCGAAGAAACCGGGCATCACAACTCCTCGGCGGCACTGGAGAGCAGAGACGGCAGTAGCGGTGCGGGCCGGGGGCAGGCCGCGATCGGGTTCGCACGGCGCAGCTGGTCGACGAGGTGCCGGCGGAGTTCCGCCTGACGCGCCGGGTCGTCGGTGGCCGGCCAGGCGGTCAGCAGCGCGCGCAGCCGGGCCACCCGCCGGGCGGCGGCGGGACCGGCGGTGACGGTGCGGCCGAGGACGTGGGTGAGCGCGTCGACCAGCCCGGGGTCGGCCGCCGCGTCGTCGAACCACCGGTGCAGCAGAGCTTCGACGCTGCCCGGCAGCTGCCGGACGTCCAGCACGCGGCCCAGCGCCACCCCGATCGCGTCCTGGACCACCGGGGTGGCCACGACGAGTTCGGCGAGCACCCGGTCGGGCTGCCGGACCGGCGCCTGTGGCCCGGTGGGCTGGTCGGCTGGTCCGTGCGCCGGGTCGACTGGGCCGTGCGCTGGGCCGTCGCCGGCCCGAGGCTGCTCCGGCCGGCCGAGTAGATTCAGCGCGACGGCGGCGAGCGCGGCCCGCCGCGGCTGGTCGTCGGCCAGCCAGTGCGCCAACCGCAGCAGCACCGGCTGGCGCAGCGCCGGCCGCCGCCACAGTGCCGCCAGCGCGGTGAGTACCGCCTCGTCGACCTCGGCGATGTCGTGCCGGGCCAGGTGGCCCAGCCGGACCATCGCCTGTTCGACGTAGAAGTCGGCGAACTCGCCACCGCAGACCTCGGCCACCGCGATCA
This sequence comes from Micromonospora sp. ABR4_055, assembly GCF_056160425.1. Lineage (NCBI taxonomy): Bacteria > Bacillati > Actinomycetota > Actinomycetes > Micromonosporales > Micromonosporaceae > Micromonospora > Micromonospora sp. ABR4_055. The sequence goes on along the minus strand of NZ_JBSWXD010000073.1, from coordinate 17,087 downwards.
GCACGGCCGGGTTGCTGCTGCCCTGCGCCCAGCGGTAGAGCTGCTGGCGGACGGCGGCACCGATCTCCGGGCTGAGCGCGGCGATGCCCAGCACGTGTACCAGCGCCCCGCGCAGCCCGGCGCGCCGGCTCCAGGCCGGTGCCACCTGGCTGAGAATCTCGGGGGTACGCCGCCGGAGCGCGGTGTGCAGCACCAGTTCGGCGCTGCGGGTGGCCAACGCACGGTCGACGGGACCGCGCCGCTGTCCGCCCCGCAGCGGCAGCTCGGACACCCACCGCCACAGTTCGCGCTGGAACGTGTCGGCCCGGTCGGTGATGACGAAATCGAGCACCGCCTCGGCGTACCGGGCCCGGCGGTAGCGGACCGTGTGATCGTCGTCGAGGTACGCGTCGACGGTCTCGACCAGGGTACGGACGCCAGCGTGCCCGAGGCTGGCCGGTGGTGCGTCGGTGCCGGCGAGCCGGGCGTCGAGCGCCTCGGCGGCACTGAGCACCCGTCCCGCCGGGGCACCCTCCAACGCTGCGGCGGCGACCAGGAACGCCCGGTGGCGTGGGTCGGGATGGTGGTGGAACCAGGCGGTCAGCTCCACCTCCCAGTTGCGGTACGCCGAGACCAGCGCCTCGACCAGTTGCCGGCCGGCGTCGGTTCCGGCGGTGACCGGCGGGCCGGCCGGCCCAGGCTGGGCGGTCAGCACGTCGGCGGCGAGCTGGGCCAGCCGGACCGCTTCGGCGGGTGACGCGTCAACCAACAGCTCGGCGATCTGCGGCTGACCGGTCAGCCAGTCGAGCGCCAGATCCGGCCGAAGCTGATGCAGCCGCCGGCCGAGGACCAGATCGGCGGGTGGTGCCGCCACGTGCAGCACCGGGCCGTCGCGTACCGCGCCGAGCTGCTCCCAGGTCGTACCGGTGACGGTGACCGCGATGGCCGAACCCCGCCGGGCCAGGCTGTCGCAGTAGGCAGCGATGTCCCGGGCAAAGCCGTACCGGATGTGCGGGGCGTGTTCGGGCAGTTCGAGCAGGTACGCGTAGCCCGGCGCGACCGGCAGCTCCGCGATGGTCAGCTGTTCGCCACGGGCAGGGTCGAAAGTCGGCCGGATCTCCCGCAGCCGTAGCCCGGTGCCGTGCAGCAGCCGCAGCGCGGCCGTGTACCGCCCGGTCCCGGGGCCGCCGACCAGGATCACTCCGCCGTCCCGACGCATCCGGGCGACCGCGGTCTCGGCGGTCAGCCGGTCGCCTGCGACGGTGCGGTAGCCCGGGTCGACGAATCCGGCCAGCCGGTCCCGCACGTACTCGGCACTGAGCTCGTGGTAGTCCCGTACCCGCTGGACGTACTGGTGCAGACCGCCGTAGACGACGTTGGCGACCTGCCCGTCGTTGTGGTCGACGGTCACGGCGGCACCGGTGCCGCCGGCTGGCAGGTCGGTACCGCCGCCGTCGAGCTCGTCCAGCGCGTCGAGGTCATCGAGGTCAGCCAGCTCCGGTAGGTCCCGGTCGGCGAGCTCCGGTAGGTCCTGGTCGGCCGGCTCCGGCCGGTCGGGCTCGGCGAGTTCCGGCAGGTTCCGGTCGGTACGGATCATCCGTGACGTCCGCCCCGGGACTGCCACATCCCACCGTTGACCTGGTTGGCCGCCTGCCCGGAGTTGCTGCGGATTCGCAGCTCGCCGGTCTGCGCGGGCTGTCGACCGCCGGCGTTGCCGGTGGGTGCGCGTTCGCTGTCCGGTGCCGCCGGGCCGCCCGCTGACTCGGGCACCGTCGGCTGCGGGGCGAACCGTGGCACCGCCAGCAGACTGCCGGACGGCTCCGGCACGTACAGCCAGGCCTGCTGGCTGAAGCTCTTGCCCGGCACGGTCGCCGAGACCTCGATGAAGTGGTCCGGATGCCGGCTGGTGTAGCCGGCCCGGACGACGTCGGTGAAGACCCGGTCGGACAGGATCGCCGCGACGTGGGTGATCGTCGGCTGGGCCGAGTCGAGCATGATCCGGACCGCGTCGGAGTCGAGTAGCCGGTGCGTCTCGTTGCGGGCGGTGCCGTTGCCGGCCCGCTCCGGCCGGTCCGGATCGACCGGCAGCGGCCCGACGTGCAGGCTGGCACGCAGCCGGATGACCGGCTGGCCGCGCGAGACACCGGCGTTGTATTCGGCCAGCACGTGCTGCAGCACCGCCAGGAACGGGTGCACCAGGGCGGGGAGCAGCCGGGTCGGTACGCCGATCGCGAGCCCGTCGCCGCTGTCGCCGTAGAACAGCGGGTCCTGCCAGGCTTCGCCGATCGCCGCCGCGTCGAAGGCCTGCTGGACCAATTGGGGAATGAGCTGGTTGATGTCCTGATGGGTGCCGCCGGGCTCGGCGGTGAAACCTTTGGCGTCGACGGCGAGGATGCCGGTGTATGGCGGCAACTCCCGGGTCACGGTGAATGGCGGAGGGGTGACGACCACCGGTGCTCCTGTCGAAGGTCGAGTTTCGTCGGCTCCGCATCGTGCCCAAGTTGCCCGATGTTTTCTGCCAACCAGTGGGCAACGCGGCCATCAATGGACCAAGATGGTCACCGGGTGGCCGGTCCGCGACCCGGACCGAACTGATCGCGGCTCCGCCCAGACAATCGGTTTCCCAAAGTCTGCTGTTCGGTCGACAGGCATTCAGGCCGGCGGATACTCAGGTCGACGAGTGGCTGCCGGACCGTGGTCCGCTGTATCCGATCCGGGCGAGCCGGCCGAGGTCGAGCAGCATGAACCGGCGGGGTGCGGTCGCGATCAACCGGTCGTCACGGAACCGGCTGATCGCGGTCACTACCGCGTTGCGGGACGCCCCGATCAGTTGGGCCAGGCCGTCCTGGGAGAGCCCGAGGTCGAGCGAGACCTGGTTCGGGCCGTCCGGGCTGGCCTTGGCGAGCCGGAGTAGCGCCCTGGCGAGCCGTTGCGGCACCGGCAGCGAGGCGATCTCCACCCGCTGCTCGTCGGATTCACGCAGCCGGGCGTTGGTGTAGCGGCGCAGCGCGGGGTGCAGGTCGCGGTCGTCGACCACGGCGAGGAACTGTTCGGTGGTCAGCTTCCGGGCAGTGACCGGGCGCAGCACCGAGACACTGGCCGACCGGGGCGTGCCGTCCAGCGCGGCGATGTCACCGAGCAGATCCCCAGTAGACCGGACGGTCAGCATCGTCTCGCTGCCGTTGGCCTCGGTCCGGTACACCTTGACCGCCCCGCCGAGCAGCAGGAACACGTCGCGGCTCTGCTCGTCCTGCAGGAAGAGACCATGTTTGCGGCCTAGCTGGACCGGCTGCCCGGCCTGTTGCAGTGCCTGCCAGTCGGCGGCGGTGACGTGATTGGTGAAGCTGACCCGGACCGGGTACGCGGCGGTCATGGAGACACCGTACCGATGTGGACCGTGCGGCGGGAATCACGGTGACGGATGTCCCGATGAGTCGGACGGTCAATCCCGCTGGACGGCGTCCGGGTTGGCCAACAGGTAGTCGTCCAGTGTGCCGGTCCGTACCGCGTCGAACATCTCCAGGCTCTCCGGCGTGAGCCGTTCGGCCGCCGTACTGCTGAATCCGGCCGGATTGAACCCGCCACCGTTGGTCTTCACCATGATGAGGTCGTTCGCGGTGATCCCGCGCAGGGTGAATACGAAATCGGCGATCGGGACGCCGCCGGTGTCCAGTACGAAGGCCTTGCCGGCCGCGGTGATCACCCGGTCGATCTTCGCCGGGTTGGTCAGTACGCCGGTGCTGCTCGCCTCCTGCACCATGGCCTTCAGCAGCTGCCGCTGGTGACGCTGCCGGTCGTAGTCCCCGTTCGGCAGGCCGTAGCGCTGGCGGGAGTAGTCCAGCGCCTCCCACCCGGCCATCCGCTTGCAGCCCTCCTCGTGCCACAGCTCCTCGCCGCCGCCGACCTCGCGGGCCTCGGCCAGCCAGCTGGGCTCGCCGTCGACCAGCCGCATGTGCTGCGACTTCACCCGCTGGTCAACGCACATCCGAACCCCGCCGAGTGCGTCGATGACATTCCGGAAACCGCCGAAGTCGATGATCGCCGCGCCGTCGAACTCGATGCCGGTCAGGTCCTTGAGGGTGAGTGCGACGAGTTGCGCGCCGCCGGCCCGGCCGACTCCGTTGCGCGAGCCGGCCCGGAACACGTCAGTGATCTTCGACTCGCCGCCGGGGTATCCGCTCGGCTCGAACGCCGGCGCCTCGACCCAGGTGTCCCGGGGGACCGACACCAGGTACGCCTGATCGTGGGTGGCCGGCACGTGCAGGATGATGATCGTGTCGGACCGCATCTCGCCAGGTCGGCTGCCCCGTTCGTCCACGCCGAGCAGCAGCATGGTGATCGGGCCGTCCAGCGCCTCGCCGTCGGGCTCCTGTGGGACCTTCGCGGCACCGGCCAGCAGGTCCTGCTGCTGGATTCGACTCGTGTACCGGTCGATCAGCAGCTTGCCGCCGACGACCGCGGTCGCGCTGGTCGCCATGAGCAGCGCGCCGACGGCGATGGTCAGCACCGCCCAGATCGGCGTTCCGCGGAGGGCTCGGAGGGCTGTCGTGGCGGGCGCGTCCGGTGCCGACATGCCGATGCTCCAGTCGAGGGGTGACGAGGGCAGGACAGCTCTGTCTTACCCGAGAGATTATCGCGTCATGCTGCGAACCTGCTGAGAAGATCCAGCTCAGTGCGACTATCTACTGTGATTCATCGATGGTTGTCCGGTGCTTGACGCAATGGGCGTCGTTGCCTGGTTCTGGCATGGTGGTAGGAGAGGGCCGACAGTGCGGTAGGGGCGGCCAGCCGACCGGTACAGGGGGTATGCGGTGGAAATCGACGGAATCTTCTCGGCGCTGATCATCGGTCTCATCGTTGGAGCGCTCGGGCGGCTGGTCGTCCCGGGCAAGCAGAAGCTGAGGATCTGGGTCACCTTGCTGATCGGTGTGGTGGCGGCGCTGCTCGGCACCCTGGTCGCCAGCCTGTTCGGGGTGGCCGAGACCCGGGGCGTCGACTGGATCGAGCTCGCGTTGCAGGTGGCGCTCGCCGCAGTCGGCGTGGCGGCCATCTCCGGAGCGGCCGGCAAACAGGGATAGCGGCGGTCGGCAGGCTGCAAGCCAGCGGGCAGATAGTCAGCAGGGCCGGCTGGTCAGCCAGGTGCGTTCGATGGCCCCGAGGTAACGGTCCCGGTGCTCCTCGCGGGCCAGTGACCGCAGCAGGAAGTCCATGTGGTCACAGATCTCCCGGGCCCGCCGACTCGACTTGCAGGTCTGGTAGAGCACCGCGGCGTGCAGGTCGGCCTCGGCGTAGTTGCCGCGCAGCACCTCGTCGGTCCACCGGATCAACGACGCCCACATGGGCTTGATCTTGGCCCGGCGTTCGCTGGAGTCGAGCCGGCTGATCGCTTCGGCGGAGCGGTCCCGGGCGTGTGGCAGCGCCTGGCCGTGGGCGGCGAGCAGCGCCAGGAAGAACGGGGTGGAGACAAGTTCCTGGTCCAACCGGTTGGCCTGCTGGTGGGCATCCCGGGCGGCGGTGAAGTCGCCGTTGTCGCGGAGCAGCAGCCCAAGACAATTCCAGTTCTGCGCGTCGTGCGGGCCGTGCTTGGTCGAGTTGCGGGCGTAGGCCAGCGCCCGGTCCGGCCGTGCGTAGCGGTGCAGCAGGGCCAGCGCCCGGTCGGCGGCGTCGGTCGGCAACCGGTGCGCCATGGCGGTGGTCAACTCCTCCTCGGCGGCGGCGTCCTCGCCGAGGTTGGTCAGCGACCGGCCCAACCGGTAGCGCACCCGGGGGTTACGCGGATCGAGTTCGACCGCCCGGCGCAGGCATTCCACCGCCTTCTCGTAGTAGCCCTCCCAGTACGCGGCCTCTCCCTGATTGAACAGGTAGGAGACCTCGACCTGGGTGGTCAACCGGTGATCGAAGTCGCTCAGCCGGGACCGCATGTCCTCGATCAGCAGGTGTACCTGCTCGGACTGGCGTTCGGCCCGGCCGACCGCCGTCTCCACCCGGCCGACCAGCGTGTCGGCCTGCTCGGAGAGGGTTTCCGCCTGGTCGATGGCCCGGTCGGCCTGCGCGACGATCTCCTCGGCGACCACCCGTTGGCGGTCGAGCTCCAGCCGGGCGCGGGCGCCGGTGCGCCGGATGGTGCGCAGTTCACGGACACCGACGAAACCCGCGAAGACGAAGACCACCGTCAACGCAGTGACCAAAAGGGCAAAAGCCGCGATTATCCCACCGGACCAGGCGATCACCAGTTCGGCGATCTGGATCGGGTCGGGGGAGTCCGGCTCCATGTACCCAGAGTAACCACTATGTGCGCCCGTTTGACTACTCTGAGTGGTGCAATCTGTGTCCGCCGGGTGGCGGAGGCGTGGCGATCGGGTCACCCCGGCCATAAGCTGATCATCATGAATATGAGAGATTCTCGATCTTATGCGTTGGCTGGTTGGCGGGTCGCCGCGACGACACTCGCCGCGACCGCGCTGGCGCTGTCCGCAACCGCAGCTCACGCCACGCCGTACACCGACCCGCACGCCGAGCCCGCCGACCTCACCTCGGCGGCGACCTCGGCGGCCGCCGAGGTGCCACTCGACCAGATCTCCGTCACCAGCACCCAGGTCGCCTTCGGGCTGCAACGACCGACCGCGATGGTGGCCCCGGACGACGGCAGCGGCCGGCTGTTCATCACCGAGAAGGCCGGTCGGGTGCGCATCTACCACCCGGCCTCCGGCCTGGCCGAGGCGGCGCTGCTGGACATCAGCGACCGGGTCGACACCTCCGGCAACGAACGCGGCCTGCTGGGCATCGCCACGTCCCCCGGATTCGCCGCCGACCCGGCGATCTACCTGGCGTACACCGCGCTGCCCGACGGCGCGGTCACCCTGTCCCGGCTGCCACTGGAGGCCGCCGACCAGCAGCCGGTGCCGGCCGACCGGGAGGAGATCCTGCTGAGCCAGCCGCACGCCGAGTACGCCAACCACAACGGCGGACAGTTGGCCTTCGGCCCGGACGGCCACCTCTACTGGAGCATCGGCGACGGCGGCGGCGCCGACGACGTGCTCGGCACCGGTCAGGATCTCGGCACCCTGCTCGGCAAGATCCTCCGGCTGGACGTCTCGGCCGCCTGCGGCGACCTTGCGTACTGCGTACCGACGGACAATCCGTTCGTCGACGAAGCCGGCGCCCGCGCCGAGATCTGGGCGTACGGCCTGCGCAACCCGTGGCGGTTCTCGTTCGACCCGGCGGACGGCTCGCTGTGGATCGCCGACGTCGGACAGGGCAGCTACGAGGAGGTCAACCATCTGCGCGGGGTGGCCGGTGCCAACCTCGGCTGGTCCTGCCGGGAAGGCCCGGTCGAGTTCGATCCGCAGCGGTGCGACCCGGCCGCCGAGTACGTCGACCCGGTGTTCCATTACCAGACCTCGGTCGGCGGCTGCGCTGTGATCGGCGGCCACGTCTACCGGGGCAGCGAATCCGCCGCCGCCGGCACCTACCTGGCCACCGACTACTGCTCGGCGACCGCGTACGCGATTCGGCCCGACGCGGACGGTGGGTACGACACAGCGGTCATCGGCGAGCTGCCGATCCAGCCGACCACCCTCGCGGTGGCTGCGGACGGCGAGTTCTACCTCGCCAACGACCTGCCCGGCCAGTTGCACCGGATCACTTTCGAGGCCGACGAACCGGATCCGGTCGCCGAGTGCCTGGTCGACTACCGGGTGGACAGCGACTGGGGATCGGGTTTCACCGTGACGGTGGGCGTCACCAACACGGGTGACGAGCCGATCGACGGCTGGTCGCTCGGCTGGTCGTTCGCGGGTGTACAGCAGGTCGCGGTCGCCTGGAACGCGGTGATCACCCAGGATGAGTCGACGGTGACCGCCACCAACGCCGCCTGGAACGCGTCACTGCCCGCCGGTGGCCGGGTCGAATTCGGCTTCCTCGGCAGCGGCGGCGCAGGTGCCGGACCGGCACCGGCCGGGTTCACTCTCAACGGTCTGCCCTGCGACGCGGCACCAACCGTGACCACCGGCTAGAACCGTCTGAAATCAATGCCCGCCCCGGGGCGGGGGTGCCGGTCGAGCTCGATGCCGCAGGTGCATCTTGATGTACCTGCGGCATCAGCCCTGGCAGGCGAGGTCAGTTCAGTGGCCGGGCGACCACCGGCTCGTCGGGCGGGAACTCCTCCGGGTCGACCACGGCGATCGCCCCGCCGCCGAAGAAGCCGTGGTTGACCAGGACCAGCCGGTGACAGTCCGGGTCACCTGTGCGTTGCGGCAGTTGGCCGGCCAACGCCCGTACCTTGGTCGCGGACGTCTCGTCGAGGGTGAAGCCGTCCGGCCCCCACACCCCGCGTACCTGGAAGAACTCCTGCTCGCTGCGCTGCACGTCGCCGTTGAGGACGATCATCCGGTCGGAGCCGGTCAGCGCGCTGGACGCCTCGTTCAGCCCCCACGCCGAGTACGTCGCGCTGCCGGACTCGGGTGCTTCGCCGATCCCGATCCCGGTGCACCCGGCGATCGACAGTACGGCGACGGCCGACACCAGCCAGGCGGCGAGTCGCACCGCGACACCGGTGCGGGCGATATGCCCGCGATGCCGTTTGGCAACCATTTTGCGATCGTCGCATACGCCGGAGGGCTCCGCTCGCTTGCCGGTCAGCCGTCCGCCGGGCGGGGCGTGACGCCCAGTTGGGCGCAGGCCTCCTGGTACATCCGGACCACCTCGTGGCGGACCTGGACCCGTTCGGTGAGTCGGTACGCGAACGGCACCCGGACCGGCACCTCGACGCCGGCCACGGTGGCCGCGAAATCGATGCCGTCGGCGTCCAGGTCGGTCATCCGGGCAGCCGACGCCTGCGGGGTGCCACCCAGCGACCGGCAGATCAGCAACGAGTCGGCGGCGTGGTCGTCGTTCATGTGCCGGGCAACCTGGGCGACCACCTCGGCGGTGAACGGGTCGGTCGGCTGGCCCTGCGTCGGCCCGGCCTGGCCCTGCGCCGCGCTCACGCCGCCGACTCCATCGACTCCGACGCCACCGACTTCGGCTCCTGCTCCTGGCCCAGCTCGGCGAGGACCGCCGAGTTGTGCCGGTAGGCCACCGCCACCTCACCGACCAGAGCCGCCTCGGCGGTGACGTCCAGCGGCAGGGCGTCCAGCCGGGCCCGGTACGCGTTCTTGTACCCGCGCGGATCGTCGATGCCGGCGAAGTGGTAGAACGCCACGCCGCCCTCCTCGGTCAGCCCGTATGTCTGCGCCACCTGACGGCCGATGAACAACCCGCCGGACAGGTCGCCGAGGTACCGGGTGTAGTGGTGGGCGATGAACGCCGGCGCGAAGGTGAAGCAGACCTCCTGCATCCGGGCGACGTAGCGGCGGGTCGCCAGGTTCGGGCCGACCCGGCCGGCCCAGTCCGGGCCGAGCAGGTACGCCAGGTCGGCTTCCAACGCCGGCAACCGGGTCAACCGGTCGTCGACGAAGTCGCCGGCCAGCGGATCCTCGCGCATCGCGTCGGCCGCCTCCTCCAGCACCTGGTAGATGAAGTGGTGCTGGGCGACCAGGTCGGCGTACCGCTGTCGGGGCAGCTCCCCGGCGACCAGCGCGGAGACGTACCGCTGGGACTCGGCCGCTTGGTGGTCCTGCCAGCTTGCCGCCCGTAGCCGGGCGGAGAAGGTGTCACTCAACTCGGGGTTCCTTTCCTTGCCGGGTCGGATGCTGCCGTCGCGGAACGACCAGCGGGAGTCGGGTCTCGGGGTGCGGCAACACCTCGATGTCGTGCCGGTATACCTCGCTGAGCAGCGCACCGGTGAGGACCTGCTCGGGCGGTCCGACGGTCCGCAGCCGACCGGCCGACAGCAACGCGATCCGGTCCGCGTACGCGCCGGCCAGACCGAGGTCGTGCAGCACCACCACGACGGCGTCACCGGCGGCGGCCCGCTGTCGGGCGAGCCGTAGTACCAGCTCCTGGTGGTGCAGGTCGAGCGCGGCGGTCGGTTCGTCGAGCAGCAGCGCGGCGGCCCGCTGGGCCAGCACCCGGGCCAACGCGGCGCGGGCCTGCTCGCCGCCGGACAGCGAGGTGAAGGTGCGGCCCGCGAACTGCGCCACGTCGGTGGCGGCCAGACACTCGTCGACGATCGGATCGTCGGACTCCTCGGCGGACAGCCCGGCCCACGGTGCCCGGCCCATCCGGACCACCTCGGCCACGGTGAACGGGAATGACAACACGCTGCGCTGGGTCAGCACCGCCCGGCGCAGCGCCAGTTCGGTCGAGCTCCAGGCGGACTGCGGCCTGCCGTCGATCCGGATCCCGCCGGCGGCCGCCGCGACGTCGCCGCCGATGGCGGCGAGCAGAGTCGACTTGCCGGCACCGTTGGGACCGACCAGGGCGATCACCTCGCCAGTGTGAACCACCAGGTCGACCTGGTCGAGCACCGCTCGCCCGCCGAGTTCGACCCGCAGCTGGTCGATCTCGATCAGCGCGGTGCCGGCCGGCCGGGATGCCGGCACGCGGACAGGCGTGCGCCGGCCGAGCAGCCGCGCCGGCGGCGGGCTCATCCCCAACCTCCGGCCCGCCGCCGGGTACGGCGCAGCAGCCAGAAGAAGGCCGGACCGCCGACCACCGCGGTGAGCACCCCGAGCGGCAGTTCCTGGTACTCGACCAGGGTCCGGGCGGCCAGATCGGCGGCGATCACCACCACCGCCCCACCGAGCGCGCTGGCCGGTAGCAGCACCCGGTGCCCTGGTCCGGCGACCATCCGGACCAGATGCGGCACCACCAGACCGATGAAGCTGATCACGCCGGTGAAGGCCACCGCGGCGGCACCGAGCAGCGCGGTGACGACGATCATGCGTACCCGCAGCCGTTCCACGTCCACCCCGAGATGACGTGCGGAGCGTTCGCCGAGGGCGAGCAGGTCCAGCTTGCCGGCCGAGGCGAGCGCGGCGGCCAACCCGACGATCAGGCAGGGCAGGGCCACCGCCACCGCGTTCCAGTTGGCCTGGGCCAGGCTGCCGAGGTTCCAGAAGGCGATCGCCTGCACCCCGGCCGCGTCGGTGACGAACATCAGCAGCCCGATCGCGGCACCGGCGACGGCGTTGACCGCGATGCCGGTGAGTACCAGGGTGACCACCTCGGTACGTCCGTCGGCGCGGGACAACGCGTACACCAGGTAGGTGGTGGCCAGCCCGCCGACGAAAGCGGCGGCGGCCAACGTCCAGCCGCCGAGTGCGGAGAACCCGGTGACGATGGCCAGAGCGGCGCCGACCGCCGCTCCGGAGGAGACTCCGATGACGCCGGGCTCGGCCAGCGGGTTACCGAAGACGCCCTGCATGACGGCGCCAGCGCAGCCGAGCGACGCGCCGACGACCGCGGCCAGGACGACCCGGGGGAACCGGACGATCCACAGCGCGTTCTCGCCGTGCGGTGCGGTCGGCAACGCGCCGATCTCCAGGCCGAGCCGGTGCAGCACCGACGCGACCACCTCGGCCGGGGCGATCTGCACCTGTCCGGAGCCGGCAGCGACCACGCCGACCACGAGCAACGTGCCGGCGAGGCCGGTGAGCAGCAGCGGCCGGCGGGCGGCGAGTACCGGGAGTGTCATGCCGTCACCGGCATCCGTGGATGGCACGGGCGAGAGCCTGGATCGCCTTGCCGGTGCGGGTCCCGAAGTTGAGCAGCACGGTGTCGTCCATGTCGACAATCCGCCGCTGCTGACCAGCTGGGGTCTGGGCCACGCCGGGCATGGCGACCAGTCCGTCCACCCCGCCGACCGATTCGAGGCCCTTGGTCATCACCAGAATGATGTCCGGCGCGGCGTTAATCAGACCCTCGCTGGTCAGCGGCCGGAACCGGGCCAGTCCGATGGTGGTGCCGGCGTCCTCGCCGCCGGCCGCGGCGATCATCGCGTCCGAGCCGGCGCCTTCGCCGCCCATCAGGTAGACGCCGGCGGTGCCGCGCAGGTAGAGGAAGGCGACCCGGGGTCGCTCGGCGTCGTCCGCGATGCCGTCGCGGGCGGCGGCGATCTCGCCCTCGACCCGGGCGACGAGTGCCTCGCCGGCGTCGGCGACGCCGAGCGCGGCGGCGACCTCCCGGATGTGCACCGGTACGGCGGCCAGGCTCTGCTCGTCGCCGATGCGTACCACCGGGATGCCGGCGGCGCGGAGCTGGTCGAGCACCTCGGGCGGGCCGATGCTGTCATCGAGCAGCACCACGCTGGGGTCCAGCGCCATGACCGCCTCGGTGGACAGGTCGTGCCCGCCGGGAGTGACCAGCGGCAGGTTGGCGGCGGCCGGGAAGTCGGTGGAGGTGTCCCGCCCGACGACCCGGCCACCGAGGCCGAGGCTGAACACGATCTCGGCGATGGAGCCGTACAGGTTGACGGCCAGGATTCGGCCGGCGTCGGTCACCGTGACCCGGTCGCCGGCGGCGTCGGTGACGGTGACCGGCAACGCCGGCTGCGGTGCCGGGTCCAGCGGCGTCACCGCGTCGTCGACGACGGCGGTGACCGGCCCGCAGGTCGTTGGATCCGGTGCCGCGTCGGTGTCGGCGGCGCTGTCGGCGCAGGCGGCCACCGGGCCGGCGAGTAGCGCGGCGGCGAGCAGCCCGACCAGCCTCGGGCGGTTCACGACCAGTGTCGGGCGGTTCACGACCGGCTCCGGCGGCGGCGGACAGCGGACAGCCCGGCCAGCGCCAGCACGCCGAGCGCCAGCAAAATCAGCGTGCTGCTCCACCACCGACCAGCCGGGCCGACGGTGCTGACCCGGGTGACTGCCAACCCGGTTGGGTCGGTTCCGGTGACGGCGACGGCGGTCGGGCCGCCGGCGTCGTCGGTCGGTTGGCCGGTGGCAGCACCGGCAGTTGGTGCGGAGCTGCTGACGTCACCGGCCGTACCGTCGGTGTCGGCCGGGCCTGCGGCGTCGCCGGTTGCCGGGGCTGGTGGCGCGGTGGTCCGGTCCGGGCTGCCAGCCGCCGGGGCGGCGCTGGTAAGGGCGGGCGCGGCGGCGGCAGCGAAGCTGATCGGGACGCGTACGTCCTGACTGCGGTCGCTGGTCCGGGTGTGGTCGGCTCGGGTGACCACCGAGCAGGTGCGAACGGTGCAGTCGACGTCGCCGATCCTCGCGGTCAGCGGGACTCGGACCTGGAACGAGCCGCCGTCGCCGTACGGCACGGCCAGTCCTTCGCCGTACGACGGGGGGTTGCTGGAGATCCAGTGCGAGCTGCCGCTGCCGCCTGAGGTGTCCACCCCGCCGCCGCACGGTGTCGGCAGCGCCCCGGCGCCGTTGTCCACACAGAACCCCACGTAGATGCCCTTATCGGTGTCGTACCCGGTGCCGGTCACCGTGACGGTCGCACCGGAGCGGCTGATGCCGGTGGAGTCGGAGACGGTGAGTCGCTGGCCGCCGGATCCGGTCGCGGAGGTGTCCGCGTGGGCCGGCGACGCCAACAGTGGTGCGGCGAGTACGGCGGCGGTCGCGGCGGTGGCGGTCACGACCGCCAAGGTCGCGGTGTCGCGGCCGCTGAGCAGCGGCGTTGGCATGGGTGATCCCTCCGACGATCGTCGGTTGAGTTCTCAATGAAGGTTTGCCTAACCTAAGTCATCGCCGCAGGTCGGGACAAGGGTCCGACCGGTTCGAAGATCAGGCACCCGCGCCGGAGCCGAGATCTGTTAGGCATGGCTAACCTAATCCCGATCACATGCCGTGTTCACAGTGGAAGTAGAACACGGTGAGTAACCATCCGGAAAGGACCAGTCGATGATCACATCCAGAGCTGGTGCTCTGGGGCGACGGTCGGCAACCTGGGCGGCTGCGGCCGTACTCGGCGCCGCGACCGCACTCGTTGGCGCCGCACCCGCCGTGGCTGCCCCTGCCGACATCACCGAGGCAAGCCTGAACTGGGGCTTCAAGGAGTCGTTCCGCAACTACGTGTCGTCCGGCGACGGCAACCCGCCGATCGCGGCGAGTGACGGTGCGTCGATCGACGCCGATGGAACGTTCGCCTTCCCGTCCACCGGCGGCAGCTACGACGCCGAGACCGGTGAGACGAACGCCACGTACGGCGGCACGGTCGTCTTCTCGTTCCCGGCGCACACGTTCACCATCACCCTCGCCAACCCGACGGTGGCCATCTCCGGCGGCACCGCCGTCCTCAAGGCCGACGTCGAGTTGGTGAGCACCGCGTTCCCGTCGGTCGACGTCACCCAGGCGGTCATCGCCGACCTCACCACCACCAGCGCCAACCTGGTGGCCGGTGCGGACGGGATAACCGGCACCGACCTGGCCGCCACCCTGACCGCCGATGGCGCCACCGCCTTCGCCGGCTTCTACCCAGCTGGCCAGGTCCTCGACCCGCTGTCGTTCGAGGCGTTCACCTCCGGCGGCGGTGGACCGGCAGCTCCGTCCGTCGACGCCACCCCGGACACTGGCGTCGACCCGGCCGGCGCCACCATCACCGTCGACGGCAGCGGCTTCGACCCGCAGGCCAACAACGCCGCAGGGATCTACGTGTCGTTCGGCCCGAAGGTCGACGAACACTGGACCAACGCCAGTGTCCTGCAGGTCACCAAGTGGGTGAGCAGCACCAACGAGCCGACCGACGCCCGGGACACGATGAACCTGGACGGCTCGTTCAGCACCACGCTGCCGATCAGTGCCCAGTACACCGACCGCAACGGCAACGCGGTCGACTGCACTGTCACCCAGTGCTATGTGATCACCTTCGCTGCGCGCGGCTCCGCCGACCGCAGCCAGGACACCTTCACTCCGATCAGCTTCGCGGCCCCGGTCGGCGGCGGCGACGCCAGCCAGCAGATCGCCGCGACCGTGCTGGCCGGCGGCCCGCTCACGCTCAGCGTGGCCGGTTCCTCGGTCACCCTGCCGCCGACCGGCAACGGCGCCGTCACCAGCGGCGAGCTGAACACCGCCACCGTGTCCGACCTGCGCGGCACCAACGCCGGCTGGAGTCTGGTCGGCCAGGTGGGTGACTTCGTCGCCAGCGGCGACGCGGTCATCGCGGCGGACAACCTCGGCTGGGCGCCCACCGCGTCCGTGGTGGACGACCCGCTGATCGGGGCGACCGGCACGGTCACCCCGGGCGCGGTGGCCGACCCGGGTGCCGGACTCGGCACCGCTCGGGCGCTGTGCACCTCGGCTGCCGGCGCCAGCGCCGGCAGCTTCACCTGCGGCGCGCAGCTCAACCTCGGCGTACCCGCTGGGGCGGTGTCGGGTGACTACACCGCGACCCTGACGCTGACCTTGTCCTGAGGATCAGCTCCCAGCTGACCTTGTCCTGAGGATCAGCTCTACCGGCCGGTGTGGGGCCGCAACAGTCCCGCACCGGCCACCGGACCGACTGGAGTGCCCGATGTCCGCCCCGCCCGCCCGTCGCCCGCACCGTCGCCGCGCCGCCATCGGCCTGTTGGTGGCCGGGCTGCTCGCGTTGCCCGGCGCCACCCCGGCCGCCGCGCAGCCGGCCGGTCCGGCTCCGGCCGACGCGGTCACCTGGGCGGTACAGCCGTCCAGCGCGGACGGGCCGACCGGACGCAACTACTTCGTCTACGACCTCGCCCCGGGCGCGGAGATCACCGACCACGTCGCGGTGCGCAACCTCGGCGACCAGGACCGGACGTTCACCGTGTACGGCACTGACGGGTTCCTCACCGACGACGGTGCGTTCGCCCTGCTCCCGGCCGACCAACCGGCCACCGACGTCGGCACCTGGATCCACTTCGACCAGCGGGAGTACGCGATCCCGGGCGGTGAGCGGCTGGACATCCCGTTCCGCCTGACGGTGCCGGCCAACGCGACACCCGGCGACCACGCCGGCGGGGTGATCGGTTCGATCGCCCAACTCCGTACCGACGCCAGCGGCCAGCAGGTCAACGTCGACCAGCGGGTCGCCGCCCGGGTCTACCTGCGGGTCGACGGCCCGGTCCTGCCAGCGGTCAACATCGAATCGATGAGCATCAGCTACGACGACCCGGTCAACCCGCTGGGCGACGGTGACGTGGAGGTCACCTACCAGGTGCGCAACACCGGGAACATCCGTGTCGGTGGTACGGGCGCGGTGCTGCTGGACGGCCCGCTGGGCTGGGAGCTGGCCCGCACCGATCCGGTCGACCTGCCCGAACTGCTGCCCGGCAGCACCTTCACGGTGACCGAGAAGATCACCGGCGTACCGCCGGCGCTGCGGCTGACCGCCACCGTCGACCTGGCCCCGACCACCGTGGACGAGGCGTTGCCACCGGTCACCCGTACCGCCGGTATCTGGGCACCGCCGTGGTTGCTGCTCGCCACGATCGTCGCCCTCGCCGGGTGGTTCGGGGTACGCCGCTGGCGTGCCCGCCGCGCGGCCGCAGCCGTGGCCACCCCGGCTTCGCCTGCGGTCACCCCCGCCTCGAACGGTTCGCCGGACGTCGAGCCCGCCGAAGACGGTGCCGCCTCGTCGTCGCCCGCCTCGTCGCCCGCGCGATGACCGGTCGCCGGACCTCGGTGGGTGCCCTCGCGCTGGTCCTGATCGCCGGGGCCGGCGGTCTGCCGTCGGCCCCGGCGGTCGCCGCCCCGCCGCAGGTCAGCGTGGACGCGGCCAGCGCGGCGGTCGGCGAGTGGCTGACCGTCACCCTCACCGGCTGGCCGGCCGGGAACGTTCAGCTGGAGATCTGCGGCAACCGTGCCGCGCGCGGGTCGGTCGACTGCGCCGCCAGCGAGGCCAGCCAACTGCATGTGCCGGGGGCCGACGCGGTGACCAGTCGGCTCGTCCTGGTGGAGCCCCCGGTGGCCTGCCCATGCGTGGTCCGGGCCCGGACCGTCGACGCCGGTGGGTCCGGCACCGGGCCGGTGCTGCCGGTTACCGGCAGCGTCCCGATCGACATCGTCGGGTCGGCCGCCCCGCTGGCACCGACGGTCTCCGGCCCCGCCCGGCTGCACATCACCGACGTGACCGTTGTGCCGACCGGCTGGGACTGGCCGGCGCTGTTCGGTCTGTCCAGTGAGATCCGGCTGGATGTCGACGTTCGCAACGACGGCCCGGTCGACGCCGACGAACTACGCCTGTCACTGCTGTCCGGCCGGGACAGGGGGGGGGAGGGGGGGGGTGGGAGAACACCGGAGGGGGGGTGTAAATGTGGGGCCGGG
>NZ_JBSWXD010000072.1:0-30645 GCF_056160425.1 Micromonospora sp. ABR4_055 | reverse complement strand
CGGCGAGCCTGACCGCCACGGCACCGACCTGGCGGTAGGAAGAACAACAACTCGCACCATGGACAGACAACAACTGGTACTGGCCGGCCGGGGTGATCGACAACGAGGAGCGGTTGCAGGCGGCGCTGCGGGCCGCGCTCACCGCCGACGGCGCGACCCTGACCGGGCGACCGGTGGTGCCGGTCGCCGCCGACACCGGTGCCGCCGACGCGCACCCCGACGCCGACTCGGTCGGCCACGCGCTGGCCGTCACCGGTTTCGTGGCGCAGTCCTTCTGGTGGACGGCGGCTGCCACCGGCACCGCCGTGGACGTCACCGGGAGCACTGTGGCCGCCACCGCCGCCGCGAGCCGAGGAGCCTGAACCATGTCGACCCGTACCGTTGCGACCCCGACCGACGATCTCGCGGCGGCGCTGGCCGCCGCCGGTCACCCGGCCGTCCCGGTGCTGGACGCGGTGACCGCGCTGGACGCCGTGACGGCGCCAGACGGCACCGGCGGCCGGACCGCGGTCGTCCTGCTGGACCACTGGACCCCGGCACTGGCCGCGAAGCTGAGCCGCCGGGCCTGGGAGACCGCCGCGACGGTCGTCCCGGTCCGCCTCGACGGCGGCCTGGTGCTGGTCGGCCCGGTGCTGCGGCCGAGAGCCGGCACCTGCCTGGCCTGCGCCGAGCAGGCCCGACTGCGGGTGTTCGGGCCGGGCGTGCCGAGCCGGGACCCGCAGCTGCGGCAGGGCGGCGTCATCCCGCCGAGCCTGCTGCCGATGGTGGCCGGCGCGGTCGGCGACGCGCTGACCGACCCGGGCCGGTTGGACGCGACAGTGGTGGCGATCCGCACCGACCACGCCACCGTCAGCAGCCACCGGGTCCGGCCCCGCCGGCAGGGCTGCCGGATCTGCCGGCCGGTGCCGCTGGACACCCCGCATGGTGCCGAGGTGCCGCTGACCGCCGCGCCGACCAGCGACCCGTACTCGCTGCGCGGCGACAACCCACGGACCAGCCGGGCCGCGTTGCGCGCCGAACTGTTCGACTGGCGGCACGGGCCGGTCGCCCACATGATCCGTACCGAGCGCTCGCCGATGGCCCTG
Source organism: Micromonospora sp. ABR4_055 (assembly GCF_056160425.1). NCBI lineage: Bacteria > Bacillati > Actinomycetota > Actinomycetes > Micromonosporales > Micromonosporaceae > Micromonospora > Micromonospora sp. ABR4_055. The sequence continues at coordinate 29,560 of NZ_JBSWXD010000072.1, read as the reverse complement.
AGCACCAGCGAACTGTCCAGCGACACGGCGGTCCGCGAAGCCGGCTACGGCCGGGCCCGCAGTTTCGCCGAGTCGGAGCGGATCGCCCTGTTCGAGGCGGTCGAGCGGGCCACCGGGATGCGGCCGCACCGGCGGCGTACCGCCGTCGAAGCGGCCTTCGCCGACCTCGGCCCGGACCGGGCGGTCGACCCGGCCCGGCTCGGCCTGCACGACCCGGCGCACTACGACCACCCGGCGTTCCGGATGGTGCCGTACACGCCGCAGACCCGGGTTCGCTGGGTGCACGGCTGGTCGCTGGGCCGCCGCCGCCCGGTGCTGGTGCCCGAGCACGTCGCCTACTGGGGACTGCACCGCAGCGACGGCCCCCGGTTCCTCTACGAGAGCTCCAACGGCTGCGGGCTGGGCAACAGCGCCGTCGAAGCCGCGCTGTACGGCATTTACGAGGTCGCCGAACGGGACGCGTTCCTGATGGCCTGGTACGCGCGGACCCCGCTGCGGCCGGTCGCCGTACCCGACGACGACCCGGTGCTGCCGCACCTGGTCGACCGGCTCGACACGGTCGGCTACGACCTGCTGTTCTTCGACGCCACGAACGACCTCGGGGTGCCGACCGTGCTGGCCCTGGTGCTGCACCGCGACCCGACCAGCGGAGCCCCGCAGGCGTTCTTCGCCGCTGGCGCCCACCCGGACCCCCGGTCGGCGCTGCGGTCGGCGGCGGCCGAGGCGGTGGTCGACGTGTTCAGCCTGCCCGAGGTGGCCCGCAACAAACCCGGCCATCTGGACCCGGACCGGCTGCAGGCGATGTTCGACGACCCCCGGCTGGTCACCGGCCTGGAGGAGCACGTCGCGGTGAACACCCTGCCGCAGGCCCGGCAGCGGTACGAGTTCCTGCTCACCGGCGACGCGCCGGCGCACTGGCGGGACGTGTGGCCGGACCGGCCGGCCCCGGTGACCGACCTCGCGGTGCTGCTCGGCGAGACCGTCGAGCGGTGGGCGGCGCACGGCCTGGAGACGATCGTGGTGGACCAGACCGACCCGGCGAGCCGGGACCGGCTCGGACTGCACTCGGCGAAGGTGATCGTCCCCGGCACGTTGCCGATGACGTTCGGCCACGTGCACCACCGCACCCGGGACCTGGACCGGCTGCTGCGGGTCCCGGCCCAGCTGGGCCGGCTGCCGTCCCCACTTGACTACTCCGACCTGCCCCTCTACCCGCACCCGTTCCCGTGAGGTCGGCCATGTCGTCCAGTCAGCTCACCGCCAGTCAGCTCACCGCCAGTCAGCTCACCGCCACGCTCGCCGAGGTGTACGCGCACGGCCCCGGCAAGGACGTCCGGCCCGCGTCGGCGCGGCCGTACCGTCGCCGGCCCACCGGCCCGGCCGTGCCGTTCGCCGAGCTGGCGGCCGTCGCCGGGCCGACCGGTGCCCGGCTGGTCCGGACGCTCGGTACAGCGCTGGCGCCGCGCCGGTTCGAGCCGTGGAACGGCTTCAACGAGCACCGGGCGTACCCGTCGCCCCGGGCGGCGCACCTGGTCGACGTGCTGCTGCGGCACGACGGCGTCGACTGGCTGGTCGACCCGGTCCGCGAACTGCTGTATCCGACGTCCGCTGAGTCGCTCGTCGCAGCGCCGGACGGGTCGGTCGAGCTGGTGCTGCGGGAGCAGCCGACGCGGATGCCGGCCGGCTACGGCCGGCTCGCCGACGCGCTGGCCGCGCTGGAGGCCGGTCACGTCGCCGGCGCGCTCGCCGAGGCCGCCGCCGGCCACGGACTGCGGTACGCCGCCGGCACCACCGCCAGCGCCACCGCCACCAGTGGGCCGTGGCTCACCGTCACCCTCGGACCGTCGACCGCCCCCACCTGGTCACGGCACCGGCTGCGGGCGGTACGCAGCTCCGGGCTGAGCCCACGCGGGTTCGGCGCGGACCCCCGGCCGCTGCCGGCGGAGGCGTTCGAGCGGCTGGTCGCCGCCGCGTACCGACCGCCGGCCGGGTCACCGGTGACCGGGGTGCGCCTGCGGCACACCCTCGCGGTCGGCAACGTCGCCGGCCGGACGGCCGGCTGGTACCACCTCGATCCGGCCGCGACCGGCCGACCCGGGGCTGCTGCGCCGCAGCCGACCCGGCCGGGTGACGCGACCGGGCAGGTGCAGCGGGCGTACAGCTATCCGCGTACCGAGGTCGACGTCGCCGGCATGCCGCTGGCCTGGCTGGTCAGCGCCGACGTGCCGGCTGCCGTCCGCACCGGCGGCCCGGCGGCGTACCGGCGGCTGCTGCACGCGGCCGGGGCCACCGCCCAGCACGTCGGCACCGCCGCCGCCGAGGTCGGCCTGTTCTGCCGGCCGGTACGCGCGGTGCGGGAGGCAGCCGCCGAGGCAGCCGCCGGTCTGCCCGCCGGGCACGACCTGATCTACCTGTTGTTGATCGGCCGGTCACGGGTGCGTGACTTCGCCTACGACCTGAGTAACCCGGAGGTGTCGCCGTGACCGCACCGACCATCACCGTCACCACCACCCGCACCTGGGTGGGACTGCACTGTTTCGCCTACTGGTCGCCGGCCGACCTGGACACTTTCCTGGCGGTGACCGTGGCTCCGCTGCTGGCCCGGCTGCGCGCCGACGGCGCGATCGCCGACTGGTTCTACATCCGCTACTGGGAGGGCGGGCCGCATCTGCGGATCCGAGTTCGGGACCCGCTGCCGGGCGTCGGCGACCGGTTGCGGGCGGAGCTGGCCGAGCTCGCCGGCCAGGCACCGTACGAGGTGTTCCCGATGGACAGCGGAAGCTACTACCGGCGGCTGGGTGGCAGCGCCGCCCGGTCGGCCGCCGGCTGGCACGACCACGGCGACGTCCGGGAGATCCCGTACCGGCCGGAGACCGCCCGGTACGGCGGACCGCAGGCGCTGCTGGTCGCCGAGGAGGTCTTCTGCCGGTCCAGCGAGATCGCCGCCCGGATCGTCGGCGCGGTCCCGCCCGGCCCGGCCCGGTTGTCCGTCGCCGCCGAGCTGGCCACCGCCACCGCCGCCGCGTTGGGCCTGGACGAGTTGGGTGCGGCCCGGTGGCTGCGCGGCCACGCCGCCGGTTGGCGGTGGCAGAACGAGGTGGCGATGCTGCCGGCCGCGGCGGTGCAGGGGCAGGCGGCCCGGGTGCTGGCCAGCCAGGGCGCCGCGCTGCGCCGCCGGTGGGACCGGACCGTGGCCCGGGTCGACGCGCAGCGTACAGCGGCCGGGGCTGCCCGCGATGACGCGCAGCGTACCGACGCCGCGGCGGACCCGGCGGGGGAGCGGTCACCGGCCGGGTACTGGGCGCAGGTCGTCCGGGCCGCCCGCGACGCGTTGGAGGGGCCGGCCGCCGCCGGCCCGGCCGACCAGCGGTGGCGCTGGGTGTGGGGCTCCCAGCTGCACATGCTGTTCAACCGACTGGGCATCCTGCCGGATGAGGAGCGGTCGGTGTGCTGGCTGGTCGCCGGGACCGCGCTGGCGCCGGGCGGGCCCACGGACTTCTTCGCCGACGGCGCGGCGGCCGCCGACCGCCGCTACCACGAGGCGAGCAAGTTCCTGCCGGGGATGTTGCAGACGCAGAGGCCGCGCGAGGCCGTCTCGGAACGGAGCGGGACCCCGTTCCGGTTCGGCGGCCGGCCGGTTCCTCTGCCCGACGGGGACCCGCCGCGTGCCGCACTCGCTGATGTGCTGCGCCGGCGGGTCTCCGGTCGGGGGCGGCTGACCGGGCCGGTCACCGCCGAGCAGTTGGGCACCCTGGTGTGGAGCGCGCACGGGGTGACCCACCGCAGCCAGGTGCCGCTGCCCAACGGGGACCTGTACGACTACGCCCACCGCCCGTACCCGAGCGCCGGCGCGGCGTACGCGGCGCGGATGCGGCTGATCGTGCGCGACGTCGCCGGTGTCGCCCCCGGCGCGTACCACGTGGACGACCTCGACCGTCAGTTGTGGCGGCTCGGCCCGGCCCCGTCGGTGCCGGAGCTGGAGGCGTCGTCGATGTGGTTCGGGGCGGACGCCCTCGACGTCGGCGGGATCGAGCTGGCCGAGGTGCCGGCCCTGCTCGGTCTCTACGTGCAGCTGGGGGAGCTGCGGGAACGCTACGGGATGCGGGCGCTGCGGTTCGCGGTGGCGGAGGCGGGTCACCTGGCGCAGGCGCTGTCGATGGTGGCGGCGGCGAGCGGGCTGGCGCTCGGCATGATCGGCGGCTTCTACGACGACGTCGCCCACGAACTGCTCGGCCTGGACGGCATCGACGACGTGCTGGTCTACCTGCTGCCGGTGGGTCGTCTCCCGGGAGGTGCGCGGTGAGCCCCCGACCCGCAGATGGTGCCAGGTTCACAGACGGCGCCAGTTCTACAGACGGTGCAGCCCCCGACCGTCAGGGAACGTCGGGGGCTGTGTCCAGTGTGCCACGGCAACCGGGGTCCGCGCGACCGCCCGGCGGTACCGGTCCGCCGACCCCGGCGGTACGGGTGCTCGAGGGCGTCAATCAGCTGCGTGCCGTCGCCGATCCGATCCGGTTGCGGGTGCTCGCGGTGCTCACCACCGAGCCGGACCGGGCGCTGTCCGCCCGCCAGTTGGCCCACCAGCTGGGCATCACCTTCAGCCTGATGCACTACCACCTGCGGGTGCTGTCGGACGAGGGGATGATCCGGGTGGTCAACCAGCGGACCGACCAGGGCCGGGCGGAGCGGTACTTCCAGGCCGCGCAGTTGGCGCTGCGCTGGGACTTCCCGCCGGCCGACCGGTCCGGCGACGACGCCGCGTCGGCGAACCGGGCAGGCGACGACGGGTCAGACGGGAAGCAGGCCCGGTGAGCAGCGGCGGGTCAGACGGGAAGCAGGCCGGATGAGCGGACGGACAGGTCGATCCGGCCGGCCAGGTTCTCCTTCATCGGCGGGCACGGTGCGATGCCCTCCCGCCACAGTTTCGGGCAGGCGCCGCCGCACACCGGCAGGATCGGGCAGCCCTGGCAGCCGGTCTCGCCGGCGCGCAGCCCGGTGTACCAGTCGTCGAACTGGCCGGTCGGTCGCAGCTGGTCGACCGGTGCCCGGTCCACGGTGTCCAGATGCTGTTCGGTGAAGCCGGGCACCAGCGGCTGCTCGGTGCAGGAGTAGATCCGCCCGTCCGGGGCGATCACCTCGCTGTGCCGGGAGACGGCGGTGCACACCACCCGTACCGGGTGGGTGGGCAGCAGCCGGCAGTGCAGTCCGGCTGCGAGGTAGGCGGTGTACCAGCGCAGTTCGGTCTCGGCGGCCTGCTGCTGGCGCAGCCGTACCTCGCTGACGTCGTTGCCCCACGAGTGGACCGGTGCCGGGTAGAACCGGATCCGGGGGTCGGCGAGGCCGGCGTCGCGCATCGCCGCGGCGAACTCGTCGGCCCGGTCGGCGTTGTGCCGGCCGATGTTGGTCCGTACGGTCACCTGCAGCCCGGCCAGCTCCGGATCGGTGAGCACGGTCCGCAGCGCGGCGGTGATGCGGTGGAAGGAACTCTGTCCACTCTTCAACGGCCGGGCGGCGTCGTGCACCTCCGCCGGTCCGTCGATGGTGATCTCCATCCGGTCGATCCGGCAGTCCTGGTGCAGGGTACGCAGCTTGCGGGCGTCGAGCAGGGCACCGTTGGTGACCAGCATCGCCGAGTAGCCGACCCGGTGCCGGGCCGCGGCGGCCACGAACCGGGCGGACAGCGAGCGGAGTACGGCGTACCCCATCAGGGGTTCGCCGCCGAACCACCGCACCACCACGGTGTCGTGCTCGCCGCTGGCCATGGCGTGTTCGACCCGGGCGGCGATGGCGTCGCGGTGCCGGGTCGGCCGGGTGGCCGGGGTGTCCCGACGGTGCTCCTGCCCGCAGTAGTCGCAGCCCATGTTGCAGTAGCCGGTCGGCATCAGCACGAACTGCCGGTGTCGGGCGTCGTCGGCCGCCTGCGCGCCGGCGTCGATCGTCGCGGTGGTCTCGTCGAGGTCGGCGGGCACCAGCAGGCCGAGTTCGGCGAGCCGGGCCTGTTCGTCGGCGGGCAGGCCGGCCGGGCCGGGGCCGTCCAGGAGGGTCCGCACGGTGTCGGTGTCGAGCAGGAGGGTACGGGCCCGTCCGGTGTGGAACACAGCGCGCAGTTGCCGGCCGGACGGGTGCCGGTAGGTGGTCGGGCTGAACACGAGGTAGCGGCTGAGCACGAGGTCGGGCTGGGCCATGTGGGGCCTTTCGGAGGTCTCGACGAGTGGCTACCGAGGGCTACCAGGGTGGTGGAGTGGGCGGCGGTGGACCGTGGGGTGCAACGTCACCGGACCCGGAGCGGTCGCTCCGGGTCCGGTGCTGGTGAGAGCTGCGGGTCAGCTGAAGGCGCAGGCGAAGTTGACGCTGGAGCCGTCGTCGAGCAGGCCGGTGCTCTCGGCGGGCAGCTCGAAGACGACCATGCCCTGGCTGGGTGTCTCGTCCGGCTGCTGCGCTTCTACGGCGGCCTGGGTGGCCGGGGCGGCGATGGCGATCGCGGCGACGACGGCGAAGAAGGGGTTGGTGGGCACGGTCGACCTCCGGAAGGGGAGCGGGGGCGGCGAAGGAAGTGGTGACGCAGGTGGGGTGACGCGGGCAGGTGGGGGTGGTGCCGGCCCGCGTGGTGAGTCGGTGGAATCGGAAGTGATACGATCTTGCTGACGTTCAAAATAAACTGAGCGACGGATGGAAGTCAATCGTCGGGGTAGAATCAACCGTGGAACGTTGGTTGAACGGAGGTCTGCGGTGACGGAGCTGATGGCCAGCCGGGTGATCGAGGACGTGGCTACCCTCAAGGCGCTCGCCGACCCGATCCGGATGCGGGTGCTGGAGCTCGCGATGTCCGAGCCCGAGCGGACCTGGACCGCCAAGGAGCTGGCGAAGATCGTGGGCGTCGCGCCCACCAAGATCTACTACCACATCAACCAGCTGGAACAGCACCAACTGCTGCACATCCGGGACACCCGGGTGGTCAATGGCATCATCGAGAAACAGTACGGTGCCGGCCAGCTCAACCTGACCTTCCACCGCCGCTCCGGCGAGGAACCCAGCTCGGTGCACGAGGTGGTGGCCACCCTGTTGGACCAGATCAAGGACGAGATCGAGGCTGGGCTGCACGCCGGCACCATCTCCGGTAGCAGCGAGGCACCCGACCCGGTCCGGATGATGCTCAGCCGGGGGGTCGCCGAGATCCCCGTGGACCGGATCGCCGAGTTCCGCCACGAGTTGCAGGCCCTGATGCGGCGGTTCGAGCAGGCCGGTGTCCCCCGTGACGGCACCACCACCGGCGGGCACCGGTTCGCGATGCTGGTCGGCATGCACCCGCTCGGGTTGTCCTGACCCGCCTGCCGAGTCACCCCGTCAGGCCGGGCCACCGGGAGCCGACCGTCAGATCCACCGTACGGCGACCCCGGCGGAGAACGCGCCGCTACGCAGCTCCAACCGGTCCGGGATCAGCTCGCCGCCGACCGTGAAGGCCAGCGGGACCAGCATCCGACCCCCGGGTGGCACCGGCTCGGCGAAGACGTCCCGACCACCGTTCTCCTGCCGGGTCGCCGCCTCGTCCACCCCGACCCAGTCACCGGTCGGCAGGTACGCCCGCTGCAACGGCCCGTACCAGAACTGTTCGGTGTCGCTGCGGTTGCGCAGCCCGACTGTGGCGACACACCGCCGATCCTGCCTCTGCCCATCAGCCGGCGCGCAGGCCATCCGGAAGACGGTGAACTCGAAGGCGGCCTCGGTCAGCAGCACCCCGAACCCGCCGGCCGGCGGCGCACCGATCCACCCGCTGGGCGCCTGGTTGGCCCGGTCCAGCACCTCGCTGCCGTAGCTCGCCACGCGTACCGCCGCCACCGCCAGCCCGGTCAGCATCGCCAGCAGCAGGCCGAACACCAGCGGCGTAGCCGGGCGCCAGCGGCGCTTCGGGGCGGCCGGCACCGCCGCCGGCAACCGCACCCGCCGCCCGGCCGGGGTGACGACCCGGCGTCGGTCGACCCGGCGCTCCCGCAGCCGGCGGCGCCACCCGTACCCGATCATCGCCACCACGACGAGTGCCGTCAGCCCGCCGATCAGCGGCATCGACGGGCGCTGCCACCAGGCCGGGTCCGCCGCCTCGATGCCGGCCGTCGGGGTCCACCGGGCGCTCGCGCAGTCGTACGGCCGCGCGGTGTCCCGCTCGTACGCGCAGACCGGGAAGGTCTGCGCGGTGCCGGCACCGCCCGGCCGAAACGACGCGGTGACCGTTTGCCCGCTGTTCGCCGGCAGGCTCAACTGCCAGGTGATCTCCGAGGCGTCGACCCGGCCGCCGGTGCCGACCGTGGCCACTGAGGTGGTGGTCGGTACGGCCATCCGCAGGGTGACGTCGACCGGGGACACCGTCCGGTTGACCGCCTCGACCCGGTAGGTCGCCGCGCTCTGCCCGATCTCGTTGATCGTCACCGCGACCAGCTCCTGCCCTTCGGCCGGTGCCGAAGCAGCCCTCTCGGCCCGTGCCGGGGTCACGCCCGGTGCCAGGATCCCCCCGCCGACCACAAGAACGACGCCGAACAGCCCGGCCCGCAGCGCATGTCGCCACCATGACATAGCCATCTCGATTCCGCCCCCCGACCCGAACGGTAGGCCGGTACCGGCCGTCCAGTCGGTAAAGCGCGGTTCCGCACACCTGATCCGGTGACCGGTGCTAGATTTCCGCCCCTTGTCGCGCCCGTTGTCGCCCTCGTCGTGACCGTTGTCGCCCTTTGCCGTGACCGTCGGGGTGGTGCAGGCACGGGACGATACATTGACCGGGTGCGTATCGCTCGTTTCGCCCATGGCAAGGGAATGTCGTTCGGGGTCGTCGAGGGGGAGCCGGGAGCCGGCCCCGAGGCGTTGACCGTCGCCGAGGTCGACGGCCACCCGTTCGGCAAGCTGACCTTCACGTCGCAGCGCTGGGCGCTGGCCGACGTCCGGCTGCTGTCGCCGATCCTGCCCAGCAAGGTGGTGTGCGTCGGGCGCAACTACGCCGACCACGCCGCCGAACACGGTGCCGAGGTGCCGGCCGAGCCGTTGCTGTTCCTCAAGCCGTCGACCTCGGTGATCGGTCCACGGGACGCGATCCGGCTGCCCGCGCAGTCTCGGCAGGTGGAGCACGAGGCGGAGCTCGCCGTGGTGATCGGACCGCCAGGTGCCCGGCGCGCCGACCGGGCCGCCGCCGAGCGGGCGATCTTCGGCTACACCTGCGCCAACGATGTCACCGCCCGGGACCTGCAGCGGTCGGACGGCCAGTGGACCAGGGCGAAGGGCTTTGACTCGTTCTGCCCGATCGGCCCGTGGATCGTCACCGGGCTGGACGTCGCCGACCTGGAGGTCCGCTGTGAGGTGGGTCCGAAGCCGGACGAGATGGACGTACGGCAGCTGGGCCGGACCAAGCAGATGGTCTTCGACGTGCCGACCCTGGTGTCGTACGTGTCACACGTGATGACGCTGCTGCCCGGTGACGTGATCCTGACCGGGACGCCGGCCGGGGTGAGCGAGTTGACCGCGGGCGACACGGTGTCGGTCCGGATCGAGGGCATCGGTGAGCTGGCCAACCCGGTGGTCGCGGCGGACTGAGGCAAACCGCTGCGGTATCCCGATTTGGCGCGCACCATGGGGTCAGGTAGAGTTCTGTCCCGGTGCGGCGAGCACCGATGGGGTATGGGGTAATTGGCAGCCCGACTGATTCTGGTTCAGTTAGTCTAGGTTCGAGTCCTGGTACCCCAGCCACCGACGCCGGAAGGCTCCAGATGGCGTCGGGGTGCTGGTCTCTGTTAGAGTTCGGCACCGTGTCCAACAGGACACAGCAGCACGAAACGGTAGTTTGCACCAGGAAAGTTCTGGCCCCGTCGTCTAGCGGCCCAGGACGCCGCCCTCTCAAGGCGGTAGCGCCGGTTCGAATCCGGTCGGGGCTACAGCGCTCAAGGCGCCCTCCTCAACGAGGGCGCCTTTTTCGTCGGCGGGTCACCGTCCGTCGCTGACCATCATGCCCGACCTGGCCCGGCCTGCGCCGAGTTATCCGGAAACTGGGCCTGCTCAGAGCACGGCAGGGCGCGGAGCCAATGCCCGATTCAGAGCCCGGAGAGCCGTTGACCGGCGCGGACCACGGCCATGGCGTGCCGCTCACCTGGCCGGCGGCCGAGCCGCTCGATCGGCCCGGAGACGCTGACCGAGGCGATCACCCGGCCGGTGCGGTCCCGGATCGGTGCGGAGACACTGGCCACCCCGGCCTCCCGCTCGGCGACGCTCTGCGCCCAGCCGCGCCGGCGCACCTCGGCGAGCGTACGGCCGGTGAACTTGCAGCGGGGCAGCAGCGGCATGACGGCCTCGGGCGGCTCCCAGGCCAGCAGGATCTGGGCGGCGGACCCGGCGGTCATCGGCAGCACCGAGCCGACCGGCACGGTGTCGCGCAGGCCACTGGCCCGCTCGGCTGCGGCGACGCAGATCCGCTCGTCGGCCCGGCGCAGGTAGAGTTGGGCGCTCTCGCCGGTGGCGTCGCGTAGCGCGGCCAGCAGCGGCTCGGCGGCGGTCAACAGCACGTCGGGCGCGGCGTTGGCCAGCTCGCCCAGCCGGGGGCCGGGCCGCCACCGCCCCTGGGTGTCCCGGACCAGCATCCGGTGGATCTCCAGGGCCTGTGCCAACCGGTGCGCGGTGGCCCGGGGCAGCTTGGTCCGGTCGACGAGTTCGGCCAGGCTGGCGCCGTCCACGCAGGCCGCGAGGATCACCACCGCCTTGTCGAGAACGCCGACACCGCTCATACTGTGTCCCACAAGCCGAAACATACCTCCCAGAATTTAGGATGTCCAGATGGTGGGAGCCACTTCGAAGCCGACATCGCCCAGGACCCTGGCCGAGAAGGTCTGGGACGCGCACGTGGTGCGATCCGCCGCGGGCGAGCCGGACCTGCTCTACATCGACCTGCACCTGCTGCACGAGGTCACCAGTCCGCAGGCCTTCGACGGGCTGCGGATGGCCGGCCGGCCGGTGCGCCGGACCGACCTGACCCTCGCCACCGAGGACCACAACACCCCGACCGGGTACGCCGACCCGGCGTTCAACAGCCGGCGCGGCGACCTGCTGACCATCAGCGACCCGACGTCGCGTACCCAGATCGAGACGCTGCGCCGCAACTGCGCCGAGTTCGGCATCAAGCTGCACGCCCTGGGCGACGACAACCAGGGCATCGTGCACGTCATCGGCCCGCAGCTGGGCCTGACCCAGCCCGGCATGACGATCGTCTGCGGCGACTCGCACACCGCGACCCACGGCGCGTTCGGGGCACTCGCCTTCGGCATCGGCACCAGCGAGGTCGAGCACGTGCTGGCCACCCAGACGCTGCCGCAGTCCCGGCCGAAGACGATGGCGGTCACCGTCACCGGCGAACTCGGCCCGGGGGTCACCGCCAAGGACCTGGTGCTGGCGCTGATCACCAAGGTCGGCACCGGCGGTGGTCGCGGCTACGTGGTCGAGTACCGGGGCGAGGCGATCCGCCGGCTCTCCATGGAGGGTCGGATGACGGTGGCGAACATGTCCATCGAGTGGGGTGCCAAGGCGGGCATGGTGGCGCCGGACGAGACCACCTTCGCCTACCTCAAGGGTCGGCCGAACGCGCCGCAGGGTGCCGACTGGGACGCCGCCGTGGCGTACTGGTCCAGTCTGGCCACCGACGAGGGGGCGACGTTCGACGCCGAGGTGATCCTGGACGCCGGCGAGATCACGCCGTTCGTGACCTGGGGCACCAACCCCGGGCAGGGCACCGCGCTGAGCGCCGTCGTGCCCGACCCGGAGCAGTTCGACACCGACGCGGAGCGGGTCGCCGCCCGCCGGGCGCTGGAGTACATGGACCTGCGGCCCGGCACCGCGCTGCGCGACGTGCCGGTCGACGTGGTCTTCGTCGGCTCCTGCACCAACGGCCGGCTGGAGGACCTGCGGGCCGCCGCCGACGTGCTGCGCGGGCGCAAGGTCGCCGACGGGGTACGGATGCTCGTGGTGCCCGGGTCGGCCAAGGTACGGGAGGCGGCCGAGAACGAAGGGCTGGACAAGGTCTTCGCCGACGCCGGTGCCGAGTGGCGGTTCGCCGGCTGCTCGATGTGCCTGGGCATGAACCCGGACACGCTCAGGCCGGGGGAGCGCTCCGCCTCCACCTCCAACCGCAACTTCGAGGGCCGGCAGGGCCGGGGCGGGCGTACCCATCTGGTGTCGCCGCCGGTGGCCGCCGCCACCGCCGTGGTGGGCCGGCTGGCCGCGCCGGCGGACCTCAACTGACCGCCGCCGGACACGCACCACGAGACGGGACCACGAACATGGACAAGTTCACCGTGCACACCGGGACCGCCGTCCCGCTGCGCCGATCTAATGTAGATACCGATCAGATCATCCCGGCGGTGTACCTCAAGCGGGTCACCCGGACCGGCTTCGCCGACGGTCTGTTCAATGCCTGGCGCGAGGATCCGGGATTCGTTCTGAACAATCCTTCGTATTCCGGAGCATCTATTCTCGTCGCTGGCCCAGAGTTCGGCACCGGGTCATCGCGTGAACACGCGGTGTGGGCGCTGCGGGACTGGGGCTTCCGAGCCGTGCTGTCCCCCCGCTTCGGCGACATCTTCCGCGGCAACGCGCTCAAGGAAGGTCTGCTGCCGGTCGAGTTGGAAATGCCCGCCATTGAGGAATTGTGGTCGCTGGTCGAGGCCGACCCGGCCGCAGGGGTGACCGTCGACCTGGCCGCCCGGGAGGTCAGGGCAGGTGCCTCCGGCTGGTCGTTCCCGATCGACGACTTCAGCCGGTGGCGGCTGATGGAGGGATTGGATGACATTGGACTGACCCTGCGTCACGAGTCGGTCATCACCGAGTATGAGCGTGGGCGGTTGTCGTTCAAGCCCGTCGTGGCATAGCGCACAACCGTCGAGCCGGCCCCTTCTCAACGGGTTCCCGACGCCGATTCCGCCCCCATCCGGTGGCCCACCAACCGTCCGGCTATACCAACCGGTCGGCCCGGGCCACCGGTTGGGGGCGAATCCGTTACGACACAAGGACTTTTTTCCGGCAGATGTTTGTGTCCTGCCGGTACAGGGCATACCGTGCGCGCAGAATGGCTCGTTGAGTCCAGTTGCACATACGGGAGGGAACTCGTGAACAAGGCAGAGCTCATCGATGCGCTCGCTGCTCGCCTGGGAGACCGCAAGACGGCGACGACGGCGCTCGACGCCGTCTTGGCCGAGGTTCAGTCGGCAGTCACCAAGGGCGACCGGGTGGGTATCACCGGTTTCGGGGTGTTCGAGAAGCGCGTCCGCGCGGCTCGAACAGCGCGCAACCCGCGTACCGGCGAGTCGGTGAAGGTCAAGAAGACCTCGGTGCCGGTCTTCCGGCCCGGCGCGGGCTTCAAGGACATGGTGGCCAGCGGCAAGGCGCCGAAGGCCACCGCGGCCAAGTCGACCGCGGCGAGGTCCACGGCGACGAAGGCCACCGCGGCCAAGTCCACGGCGGCCAAGAGCACCGCCCGTGGCGCGGCGAAGTCCACCGGTACGGCCGCCAAGGCGACCGCCACCAAGGCGCCGGCGAAGCGGGCGGCCGGCGGTACGGCGAAGAAGACCGCCGCCGCCAGGACCACCCGGTCCGCTGCGGCCGCGCCGGCCAAGAAGTCCACGGCCAAGAAGACCACCGCGACCCGGTCCACCGCGGCCAAGTCGACGGCGGCGAAGTCGACCGGGGCCAAGTCGACGGCGGCGAAGAAGTCGCCGGCGCGCAAGTCCACCGCCCGTAAAACCACCCGCTGAGCCGTCCGGCCACACCGGCCGGACACCACCAGCGCGAAGGCGCCCACCGCGTACCGGCGGTGGGCGCCTTCGTACATGCGACAGAGCCGCTAGAGCCGGTCCGCGCCGACCAGCCGCTCCCCGGCGAACGACAACAACCAGCCGCCGCCCTTCGCGGTACGGTGATCCGCCGCCGCCCGCCGGGTCAGCACCGTCAACGCGGCCGGGATCACCTTGCCCTGACTGCACACCGCGGCCGGCGTACCGGCCGCCGCCAGCTCGGTCAGCCGGCCCGCCGCCGCCAACGCGTTCTCGTCCGGCTGCTGGCCGGCGGCCGGCTCGTCGAACACCGACTCCACTTCGACCGGCAGATCCAGCGCCTGCGCCAGCGGGACGACCGTCTGCACACACCGCCGGGGCGACGCCGACAGCACCCGACGCGGCCCGGTCAGCACCAGCATCGCCGCCAACGCCCGCGCCTGCCGCAGCCCGGCGGTGTCCAACGGGCGGGCGCTGTCCGGACCCGGCCAGGTGTCCCGGCTGCCGGCGTGCGCGTGCCGCACCAGGGTGAGCGTCGCGGTCACCGGCGGCAGCTGCGCGAACCCGTGCAGCACCCCGACGTCGTGCCGGTACGTCAACCGCTGCCGCGCCTGCGCCAACGGCAGCCAGCACAACTCGTCAACCTCGTCGGCGGCGTCGACCGGCACCGGCCCGGCCGACGCCTCCACCGCCCGCATCGACCAGTAGTCGACCACCTTCAGGTTGCCGTCCGGCATGGTGTAACGGATCGACGGCAGCCGCACCTGCGGCACCGCCCGAATCCCGGTCTCCTCACCGACCTCCCGGACCGCCGCCGCCAACGGATGCTCCGCCGGCTCCAGTTTGCCCTTCGGCAGCGACCAGTCGTCGTGCCGGGGCCGGTGCACCAGACACACCTGCACCGCCCCGGTGTCGTCGGTGCGCCACACCACCCCGCCGGCGGCCCGGACCTCGGTCACGGCAGCCACTTCGTCCGCTGCCCCGCCGACGCCCGCTCCCAGGCGGCGGCGAACTCGGCCCGCGCCGCGCGGATCGCGGCCCGCTCCCGCTCGACCAACCGGCCGACGGTCATCGCCAACTCGTGGTCGTCCGGATGCTCGGCCAGCACCCCCTGCCAGGTCTCGGCGGCCACCGCCGCGTCCTGGTGCTCGCCGAGCAGGTTCTGCACCTTCGACAACGCCTTGGCCAGCTTCGCCGCCCCACCGCCGATCACCGGCGCCACCGCGTCCACCGCGTACCGGGCCTTCTTGCCGTTGATCCGCACCGCGTGCCAGCGTTCGTCGGAGGCGTCCAGGGTCAGATCGGCGGCACCGTCCACGCCGCTGCCGCCGTACGCCAGCCGACGCCACGGCTTGGCCACCAGCCGGGGCAGCACCTCGGTCGCCGGGCCGGACGCAGCCCCGGTCAGTCGCGGCTCCCGGGCCGCCTGCACCAGCATCTCCACCAGGGCAACGTACCGGTCCGAGCGCAGCGCCGCGTCCACCTCGGCCAGTGCCGCGGCCTGCCGGTCGGCGAGCGTCGCGTCGATCAGCTCGACCGCCGCCGACGGCAGCGGCGCCAACGGGTCCGCCCCGGCGGTACGCCGCAACCGGTCCCGCAGCACCTCGGCGTCGCGGGCACCGCCGAGCACCCCGGCGACCCACTTCAGTTCGTCGCGCAGCGCACCCGCCCACTCGCGGTCCACCAACGCCCGGAAGGTCCGCAGGTCGCTGCGCAGCCGTCGACAGCCCACCCGCATCTGGTGCACGGCGGTGTCGTCGTCGCCGACCGGGGCGTGCAGCCGTACCAGCGGGTCGTGCGCCAGGATCCGGGCGACGCCGTCGCGGACCGCCCGGGTGACCACGTCGGCGGCGGTCGGCTTGGCCGGCAGGTCCTCGACCGCCGGCAGCTCCGCCGGACCGGCGGCGGCCGCACCCAACGCCCGTACGTGCTTCGGGGTGAACCCGCCGGCGGTCGCCCCCGCCGCGACCAGGTCGGCCTCGACCCGGTCCAGCAGCGACCGCTTGGCGGCCTTCAGCTCGACCTCCACCTCGCGGAACCGCGACCGGACCGTCTTGCCGTCCAACACCGACACCGCGTCGTCGGCCAGCTCCACCAGCAGCGCTTCGTCGGCGTCGCGCAACTCCAGCACCGTGCGTACCGTGCGCACCGTCGCGGCCGGCGTCAGCTCCACCCCCCGCGAGTACGCGGTGACCAGCCACACCAGCTCCGTCGGCGGTTTGCCGCGCTTACCGGACCGGCTGATCTCATGCCGTACGCCCGGGGCGTCGGCGGGCAGCTTCACCGTCCACGGCTTCGAGTCGCCCACCCGGTGGCGCAGCGACACCCCGGCGCGGGCCAGCCGCAGATCCGGGGTGTCGTAGTAGGTGGCGGTCAGCTTCACCGCCGGCTGCTGCACCAGCCGGCCACCGTCCGGCAGACAGCCGGACAGGTCCGGCACGGTGAAACCCGGCTCGACCTCGTACTTGCGTTCCTCCTCCACCATCGGGCCAGCCTAGCGCCGCCGGCCCGGGGTCGCCGCTGCCGACAGGGCACCGCCGGCCCGCCGACGGCCGGTGACAGCAGGAGCTATTTGCCGGTGCCGATGAACCGCCGGAGCAGCCGCTCCTGCAGATGCACCAGCGGCCGCTCGTCGGTCGACCGGTGCCGGCTCCAGGTGCCGTCGGGGTGCAGCTCGAACGACTCGCACTCCGGGCTGAACGCGTCGCTCATCAGCTGGTCCAGCTCGGCGCGGGCCACCGGGTCGGTCACCTGCACCAGCGCCTCCACCCGGCGGTCCAGGTTGCGGTGCATCAGGTCGGAGGAGCCGATCCAGAACTCGACGTCGCCGTCGTTGCCGAACCGGAACACCCGGGAATGCTCCAGGAACCGGCCGAGGATCGACCGGACCCGGATGTTGTCCGACAGCCCCGGCACCCCGGGCCGCAGCGTGCACATCCCCCGGATCAGCAGATCCACCTGTACGCCGGCCTGCGACGCCCGGTACAGCGCGTCCACCAGCTCCTCGTCGACCAGCGAGTTCACCTTGATCTGGACCAGCCCGCCCCGGCCCTCGCGGACATGGGCGACCTCCCGCCCGATCCGCTCGATCAGCCCGCTGCGCACCCCGTGCGGGGCGACCAGCAGCCGCCGGTACGCGGTCTGCCGGCTGTAGCCGGTCAGCACGTTGAACAGGTCGGTCAGGTCCGCGCCGACCTCCGGGTCGGCGGTCAGCATGCCGAAGTCCTCGTACAGCCTGGCCGTCTTCGGGTGGTAGTTGCCGGTGCCGATGTGGCAGTAGCGGCGGATCTGGTTGCCTTCCTGGCGTACCACCAGGGCGGTCTTGCAGTGGGTCTTCAGCCCGACCAGGCCGTACACGACGTGACAGCCGGCCCGTTCCAGCATCCGCGCCCAGCCAATGTTGGCCTGCTCGTCGAACCGGGCCTTCACCTCGACCAGCACCACCACCTGCTTGCCGGCGGCGGCCGCCTCGATCAGCGCGTCGACGATCGGCGAGTCACCGCTGGTGCGGTACAGCGTCTGCTTGATCGCCAGGACGAGCGGGTCGGCCGCCGCCTGCTCGATGAACCGCTGCACGCTGGTGGAGAACGAGTGGTACGGGTGGTGCACCAGGATGTCGCCGTCGCGCAGGGTGGCGAAGACGCTGCGCGGCACCTCGCCCTCGACCAGCCGCGGGTGGGTGGCCGGCACGAACGGGCGGTCCTTGAGGTCCGGCCGGTCGGAGCTCTCGTACACCTGCCACAACGCGGACAGGTCCAGTAGCCCCGGCACCCGCAGCACGTCGTGGCTGTCCATGTCCAGCTCGCGGACCAGCAGGTCGAGCATGTGGTCGGAGATGGAGGCGGCCACCTCCAGCCGCACCGGCGGGCCGAACCGTCGCTGGGCGAGCTCCCGCTCCAGCGACTGCAGCAGATCCTCGTCGCGGTCCTCGTCGACTTCGAAGTCGGCGTTGCGGGTCACCCGGAACAGGTGGCACTCCACCACCTGCATCCCGGAGAACAGCTGGCCGAGCTGGGCGGCGATCAGATCCTCGACCGGCAGGAACCGGGCACCCAGCCCTTCCTGGCTGACCACCACGAACCGGGGCACGTTGTTCGGCACCTTGATCCGGGCGAACAGCTCCGGACCGCCGTCCGGGTCACGGACCGCGACGGCCAGGTTCAACGACCGGCTGGAGATGTACGGGAACGGGTGCGCCGGGTCGACGGCCAGCGGGGTCAGCACCGGGAAGATGTGCTCCCGGAAGTAGGTGCGCAGCCCTTCCCGCTCACCGGTGCTCAGATCGCTCCACCGGATCAGGTGGATGCCCTCGGCGGCCAGCCGGGGCCGGACCTCCTCGGTGAAGCACCGGGCGTGCCGGGCGACCAGGCCGGCGGTCTTCGCGGCGATCAGCTCCAACTGGGTACGCAGCGGCAGCCGGTCACCGCCGCGGACCGGCAGCCCGGCCTGCAGCCGGCGCTTCAGCCCGGCGATGCGGACCATGAAGAACTCGTCGAGGTTGCTGGCGAAGATGGCCAGGAACTTGGCCCGTTCCAGCAGCGGCGTCTGCGGGTCCTCGGCCAGCTCGATCACCCGGGCGTTGAAGTCGAGCCAGGACAGCTCCCGGTTGAGGAACCGGTCGTCGGGCAGCGGCTGGCGGGCCAGGGTGGCCGGCTCGTCCGGCTCGGCGGTGTCCGACACCGGGTTGGCCGGGTCGGGGGCCTGCAGCGGCAGCGGCGCGGCCGGTGCGTCGGTCGCGGACTCGGCCACCGCCTGCGGCGCCGGCTCGGTGGTCTCCGGCGCGGCCACCGCCTCCGGTCCAGCGGTCTCCGGTGCCGGTTGGGGCGCCGCCTCCGGTGCCGCCCTGGTGCGTCGGCGGGCGGTGCCGCCGGCTGACTTGCGGGCGCTGCCGGCCGTGGATCTCCGGGCGGTGCCGGGCGTCGACTTGCGGGCCGTGCCGGCCGATGCCTGGCGGGCGGTGCCGTTCGACGACTGACGGCGGGCCGGCCGTGGCGTCGCGGTCGCGCCGCCGTCGGCTGCGGGCTGGTCGGCGGCAGACTGGCCGGTGCCGGCGGGCTGGTCAGCGGTGGGCTGGTCGGCTGCGCGGCGCGGACGGGCGGCGGCGCGCCTGGAGGGGGCGGGCGTCACCCGGTAATCATGACCTGATCACGGTGAACTTGGCATGAATTCGCCCGGCTCCAGCTAGCCGAATGTGGGCAACGTAACGCGGTTGACGTGCCCGGACTCGTCACGCTCGATGCGTACCCGCTGACCCAGCCGCAGCAGCCGCAACCCGGAAGCGTCGAACGCGGCCGCCGGGAACGCCAGCTCCGCCCCGTCGTCGAGCAGCACCGTGCCGCTGCGGGTCGCCGGATCGAAGGTCGCCACCGTGCCCTGCATCTCAGCTCACCGACCTCTGCCGCATGTCAGCACGGTACCCGCTGGCGTACAGCGCGGCGGTGTGCCGACCCAGGCCGAGCCGGGCCGCGTCGGCGAGATCGGCGGCGGTGTCCACGTCGCGGCGCAGCGTCGGCCAGTCCCCGCCGCGCCGGACGGCACCCGACCGTTGATGCCGTACCGCCGATCCGGCGCCGAAACCCGGCCGCAGCGCGGTGCCGACGGCGGCCGCCAGCAGCACCGTGCCGGTGCCGGCGGCGTCCGGCACGAACCAGCGGCGGGCCCTGGTGCCTGCGGTGTCGACGGCGCTGGCGGTGTCGGTGTCGAGGGCGGCGGCCAGCTCCGCCGGCCGCAACGCCGGCAGGTCCGCGGTCAACGCGGCGACCGGCCGGCTGCCGCCGACAGTCGCGGCCCCGTGCGCCACCGCCGCGTTCAGCCCGCTCACCTCCGGTGCCCCGAGGTCTGGGGCGGCTAGGTCTGGGGCGGCGAGCTCCGGGTCGGCGACGGTACGGGCCCCGAGCGCGCCCAACGCGGCGGTGGCCGCCGGATCCGAGGTGACCACCACCACCTCGGCGACCAGCGGGCAGGCCAGCGCGGCGGCGACGGTGTCGCGGGCCAGGGCCAGCGCCAGCTCCTCATGCGGTACGCCGTCGAGCGCGCCCCGCAGCCGGCTCTTCGCCACCGCGAGCCGCTTGACCGGCAGCACCACCGACCAGGTCGCGTTCCGCACCGCTCCATCCTGCCGGCTGGGCTCGCATTGGCTCTGGCCGGGTCGGACAGGGCATGATTCGCTGCGTCGGTCGGCAAGACGGCGGTCGGGTGCGGTGACCCGGTGGTGGCCAGGGTGGTGGCCAGGGTGCGGTGACGAGGAGGATCGGGTGGCGCGGCGGAAACTGGGCTTCTGGCGACGCTTCATCGTGATGGTGGTCAAACCGACCCTGCTCGTATGGACGAAGCGGAACTGGTCCGGGATGCAGCACATTCCCGGCACCGGTGGGGTGATCGTCGTCGCCAACCACATGTCGCACGCCGACCCGATGGTCATCGGTCACTTCCTCTACGAGACGGGCCGCTGGCCCCGGTTCCTCGGCAAGGCCAGCCTGTTCACCATCCCGGTCATCGGGCGCTGGCTGCTCAAGGTGAAGCAGATCCCGGTGCACCGGGGCAGCGTCGACGCGATCAAGTCGCTGGAGGCGGCGATCGTCGGCGTCGACGAAGGCGGCGCGGTGGTGATCTACCCGGAGGGGACCACCACCCGCGAGCCGGACCTGTGGCCGATGCGCGGCAAGACCGGCGCGGCCCGCCTGGCGTTGACCACCGGTGCCCCGGTCGTGCCGGTGGCGATGTGGGGTCCGCAGCAGATGTACGACCCGCGGACCGGGAAACTGAACCTGCTGCCCGGCCGGAAGGTGACCGTCGTCGCCGGTGAACCTCTCGACCTGAGCAGATGGGCCGAGGTCGAGCCGACCCGGGCGGTGCTGGAGGAGATCACCGAGACCATCATGCTGCGACTGCGGGACATGGTCGCCGAGATTCGGGGCGGCGAGGCCCCGCCGCTGTACACCCCGAGTGCCCGCCGCAACAACCGGACCACCGGCGCCCCGGAGCCGGGACAGTGACCGGGACCGGCCGGGCCGTCGTCCTGGGCGCCGGCTCGTGGGGGACCGCGTACGCCAAGGTGCTCGCCGACGCCGGGGCCGACGTGGTCCTCTGGGCCCGGCGCGAGCAGGTCGCCGCCGCGATCCGCGAGTACGGCACCAACCCCGACTACCTGCCCGCGGTGCGGCTGCCCGACCGGGTCACCGCCACCAGCGACGCCGCCGAGGCGATCAAGGGCGCGGGGCTGGTCGTGCTCGCCGTACCGTCGCAGACGCTGCGCGGCAACCTGGGCGACTGGGTCGCGCACATCGGCCCCGACGCGACCCTGGTCAGCCTGATGAAAGGGATCGAACTCGGCACCACCAAGCGGATGAGCGAGGTGATCGTCGAGACCACCGGGGTCGGCCCGGACCGGGTCGTGGTGGTCTCCGGCCCCAACCTGGCCGCCGAGATCGCCGCCGAGCAGCCGGCCGCCAGCGTCGTCGCCGGCACCGACACCGCGCGCACCGCCGCCGTGCAGCGGGCGATGCTCACCGGCTACCTGCGGCCGTACACCAACGACGACGTGATCGGCTGCGAGCTGGGCGGGGCCGTGAAGAACGTGATCGCCCTGGCGTACGGCATCGCCACCGCGATGCGCCTCGGTGACAACACCAAGGCCACCCTGATCACCCGGGGGCTGGCCGAGACGGCCCGGCTGGGGGTGGCGCTCGGCGCCGACCCGCTGACCTTCTCCGGGCTGGCCGGCCTCGGTGACCTGGTCGCCACCTGCTCGTCGCCGCTGTCGCGCAACCGGACGTTCGGCGAGCACCTGGGCCGGGGGGAGACCCTGGAACAGGCGCAGGCCGCCACCCGGCAGACCGCCGAAGGGGTGAAAAGCTGCCTGTCGATCCGGGACCTGGCCCGCGCGCACGGGGTGGAGATGCCGATCACCGAGCAGGTCGAGCGGATCTGCCACGAGGGCCTGGACCCGCGTACCGCGTTGACGCTGCTGATGACGCGGGCCACGAAACCGGAATAGGCTCTGCCACCGGCCGGCGACCTTGGCCAGGATGAAGGCCATGACCGCTACTTCCCGCGACCCGGGGTACGGCGACGGCACCCGGTGCGTCGCCGCCGGGCTGCCCGAGCCGACCCCCGGCCAGCCGTTCCTGCCCGGCCCGGTGTTCGCCGCCCCGTACCACCTGGACCCGGTTTCCGGGCCGTCGCCGGACCGCGACGGCTACGCTCGGGAGGACAACCCGACCTGGCGGGCGCTCGAATCGGCCATCGGTGACCTGGAAGGCGGCGACACGCTCGTCTTCGCCAGCGGCCAGGCGGCGATCACCGCGCTGCTGCTGACCACGCTGCGCCCCGGCGACACGGTGCTGCTGCCCGCCGACGGCTACTTCACGGTGCGGGCGCTGGCCGCCACGGTGCTGGAGCCGATCGGTGTGACCGTGCGGCTGGTGCCGACCGCCGGGCCGTACCCGGATTTCGCCGGGGTGCGACTGGTGCTGCTGGAGACCCCGGCCAACCCGGGCCTGGACGTCTGCGACGTCGCCGCGCTCGCGGCGGCGGCGCACCAAGCCGGCGCGCTGGTCGCGGTCGACAACACCGCCGCCACCCCGCTCGGGCAGCGTCCGCTGGACCTGGGTGCGGACATCGTGGTCGCCTCCGGCACCAAGGCGCTGACCGGTCACTCGGATCTGCTGCTCGGCTACCTGGCCACCCGTTCGGCGGCGGCGCTGGCCGATGCGAAGCGGTGGCGCAAACTTACCGGGTCGGTGCCGGGCCCGTTCGACTGCTGGCTCGCCCACCGGTCCCTGGCCACACTGGACCTGCGGCTGGCCCGCCAGTCAGCCAACGCGGAAGCGGTCGCCGCCGCGCTGGTCGGGCGCCGTGACGTCACCGGCGTACGCTGGCCCGGCCTGCCGACCGATCCGTCGTACGCGGTCGCTACGGCCCAGATGCGCCGTATCCCGGGGATCGTGTCGTTCGACCTGGGCGACGCCGAGCGGGTCGGCCGGTTCCTGACCGCGTCGAAACTGGTGTCGGCGGCCACGTCGTTCGGTGGTCTGCACACGGCCGCCGACCGGCGGGCCCAGTGGGGCGACGACACCTCACCGGGCTTCGTCCGACTCTCCTGCGGCATAGAGGACACTGTGGACCTGGTACGCGACGTCGTCGCCGCCCTGGATGCCACCAACTGAGTCGCCATGGCAGTTATTGGCTCGGACTCGGCGGCCTACTGGTAGATGCATCGCGGTTCGGTTAGGCGGTGCGGGTTGGTGTCAAGAGATATGTAAGGCCCTGATCGTTAAACGGGCCATCTCCAAGTACAACGCCTGCGGACCCGATATGGACCGCGTCAGCTACCGGACCACGATCGACATCACGATCATGACCAGCCCCTTGACACCACCCACACCGCCCAACTGAAACAGCGATGGTATTGGCTGATGCCGGACCGGCAGGACCCGGGCAGCGATGTCCGCCTGGTAAACGGCGAAGTTCAAGCCACTGTCCGGCATACCGTCCGTGTTCGGCGCACCGTCGTAGTCGTATGACCGCCGCAAGATCTTGTACCGGCCGGCGCACTTGTGGGAACCACTCCCAAACTCCGATGAGGAGGTACGGCAGCGTCACCACTGACAGCCGTTGCGTTGACCAGCATCAACGATCACCGAAGGCGAAGGGACCGATGTCATCGACGATCTCAACGGCCAAACCCGCCTCGTGAAGATCATCGATCAAGACTTGGTCACCTGTGATCAGGACAGGCGACGTCCTGGGGCCCAGCCGTCGTAAGAAGTCGACGACCGGGCGCCGGCGAGCCGCCGCCGTTACTGGCACGTCGAGGATCGCGTACCCGATACTGGCCAAGGCGTGTCGGAACGTTGCGAGTCCTGGCACGTCAGGGCAGCACAGGATACCGACGGCGGTCGAACCCCCGATCTCCGCCAACAGACGGCCGAGATCAGCGCGGGGCTGGCCACGCAGCCATGCCTGGTCGACAAGTACGACGCGGCCGGTGAGCGACTCCGGCGCCGGTAATGTGCGTGGCGTCGCTGCCCGAAGCTCGAGGTGCGGCGTACGCTCAGCTACGGCGGCGGACTCAGCCTCGGCCGCATCGACGGGCACCGGAGTCACCAGATCGAGCAGGCTAGCGCCCCCGTTTCGGTCGGCGACCAGCAGACCGCCCTCCCATTCGACGATCCGCAGAGGGATACTCGCTGGGACCAGCTTCGCGGAAGGTTCGGACGCCTGAGTCCGCGCCTGGGCCTCCCAACAGCACACCGCTCCATCGTCGCCGCCCGTCACGACCCATCTTCCGCCGGCCAACGGCAGGACGGCCTGGATGCTCGCGCCACCCAGGTGATGCCCTAGCGTCTGCTCCTTGACTGCGCTTGGCCGCTGGCCGTCGGGCAGGGACCAACGCACGAGCCGACCTGCCTGATCTCCGGTGAAAACGGCTTTGCCATCGCGAGAAAAGGCGAGCTGCTTGACGGAGTGCGGATTTCGAGAAAACTCCTGCGCAGAGCCTCCCGTCAGCTTCCAGAGCACCAGCCTGCCATCCTCCCCGGCGGATACCGCCCGTAAGCCGAAGGGGCAGACCGCGATCCGAAGGGCTTGCCCACTGTAGGCATGGCGGCCTAGCTGGGTCCGTTGCCATCGGCTGTCACCGCTTGCCTGCGACCAGAGGTCTACCACGCCTCCGGTCCGGACCGTGAGGAAGCGGTCGGGTCCCGCTATTGCAAGGCCCGTGACGAACGAGTCCTCTCTCGGACAGATTTCGACAGGCCTGTTCCTGCCGGACACGTCTACGAGCCGAATCCGACCATCGCGGTAGGTGACCACCGCGAGGCCGTTGCCGGGTAGTACGGCGGCGCGAAACACTTCGACCTTGTCCAGCTTGGTAAGTGTTCCGCCGCCAGCAGCCGGCGACCAGCGGTATAAGCCGTCGTAGCCACCAATCAATATGGTCTGGCTCGTCGTGTCCACCGACATCGCCCACACGTTGCGAGGAAAGGTTCCGGACTGCTCGCCGTCAGTTTGGGCGCTCCATCGCAGGAGCAAGCCGTCCTTCCCTGCGGTGACGACCGAGTCGGAGCCGGGTGAGCCGGTTCTTGGCCACGACTCCGCAGCATAGACCGCACGATCGTGGCGGCCTAACACTACTGGGTCGCCACCAGTCAGCGGCCACATGAGGACTCTGCCGTACGAGTCCCCGACGACAGCTCCGTTATCGACGAGCGCGAGGGAATTCATTGGGACGTCGTGATGCCCGAGTACGGTGCTCTCTGCACCATCGAGGCGAGAGCACACGAGTGTGTGCGCGGAAAGGCTGAGTACGGTGTTTCCGGCGGGCCGCAGGGCACGCACCGATTCGCCGTGCGGATGGTAGCCGAGGTGAACACTCGCAGTGCTTTCCTGTGCACGCCATAGCTGGATCCGGCCGTACTGGTTTCCTCCGACGAGTAGTCCGCCCACGGTCGCGAGGGCGCCTAGGCGCCCATCCGTAGCCAAATCAATTGGCTCGGTGTCCTGGTGAAGGTCCCAGCGGAAAAGCCGACCGCCGCCATCGGCGACGAAGAGGTCCTGACCGGATTCACTCAGGCACAACGCGGACACTTCCCGCGGCACGCGCCCGATCGTCCGCCGCGCACCGCCGGTTCGCAGCGGCCATGAAATCACCTCGCCGGCCGCATCTCCGGTGACGGCACGTTGACCGTGGACGTCAACTGCCAGCGCGGTCACTGGGCGGTCAAGCTCGCCGATTTCCCGAGGTCTTCCCAGCGGTGCCGGATAACTCTCCTCCGTCGCTTGGGCGATTCGCCACTCCCAAAGCGTCTGTTGAGTTCCGGTGCCGGGACTTCCGGTAGTTACGAAGACGGCCGTGGTGCCGCTGTGGACAGTTAGGTAACGGATCGGTCCCGCTGCTGGTCGCAGGCGATTACGCAGATGTACGGTGCACCACCGCGTAGTCAGAACCGGAGCGCCTGTCCTAGTAGAAAGTGCGATCAGATGATGGTGTGCCGCAGCGGCGAGTGCATCATTTCCGGGCGCGACATGGGCTTGGTGTAGCAGCTGTTGAGCGACCGTTTCGGCCATACTGCGCAGGTCGCCGGACCCTAACTCGTCGGCCTGCGCGACCAGCGCCAACCACAGCTCGGTGAGTCGAACTGTCATACAAATTCCTTGTCGTTTGGCTTGGGGTTGTCGCGCCATTGAATAAAAAATCCATCACGACCGTCGGAGACGATATTGAGCAAGATGCGTCTCGTCGGGTTCCCGTGTTCCGCTCGGTATTGGCCGTCCCAGACAAGAATATACAACACCCCAATCAAAGGAATCGACACGTTCGGGAACTCCTTCGCCAGGTCCTGCAGTTCCTTGGCAGCCTCATCCCATGAAGAATACGGACGCGGCGGCGGATCCTGCCCCGTGTTCCGCTTCGCCCGTCTAAGAATTGGGTGGCCCCAGTTTGGCATCTGCTGGTTCACCCTGCCCATATTGATCCGCTGCGGCATACGGGACAGCGGGATATCGGGAGCAGCCTCCTCGACCTGCAACGTCCACCAGCCGTCTTCGGTGGCGACTGTTGTTATCCGTGCAAGGTAGCCGACAAAGCCCTCGCGTCGGCGCCTTTCGGTCAGACCGAATCCCTTTATAAAGAGCACCAATTGAGTCGGATCCCGGCGATAGTCATGCCAGGTAGACGCGACGAAATATCGCGCCAAGACCTCTAGTTGGCGCAATGCGCCGGCTTTATCGGCGTATCGATATGTGCCGTCGACTGCTGCTTGTATCGTCGGGTGCCTCATGGTTGCGTACTTGCGATTTTGCGATTTCTTCTTAAACGGCTCTTTGGGTCGATCATCCGGCTGTGGACCGGCCGGTTCGGAACCGACTGTTCCGTCGTGTCGCCGGGATCTGTGGATATATGAGCGGCGCACACCGGGCGGCATATGCTCCAAATCGAGTATTTCAATGTATCGACCGTCGGGCCACAGCAAAACATCGTCGGGCGTCGCTGCAGTGACGGCGTCGACTAAGCGGCCCAGTTCTCGGACCGCGACCAGCGGGCCGAGCGGAATACTTGGATCATCGCTAGCAAGGATGCACGCTTCCAGCCACCGCCAATCCTCGATGAGGCGACGTACCCGGCCCATCTGTCGATCCCAGGACTCCTCGACAACACCGGGCCGGCGGATGGGTCCAGCGCGCAGCAAGTCAGCGAGCAATGCCGGAGCGGTGGCGATCGCCAGTCGGCGACCGACACCGTCCCAGCTAGGTCCGGTTCCATCCAATGGGGTGAGCACACGCAGGAATCGTTCCCGTTCGGCGTTCAGGGTGAGCGTGGGATCGGTGGCCGCGAGATTGAGTACTCCCTGCCGAACCTCTGGGTGGTAGATCCGGTAACGGGAGTCATGCTCGTCGGGGTCAGGAAGGCGTAGGTAACGGCGTGCCGGGCCGTATGAAACCCGCCGTATCAGGTCTTCGCCCCATGGCCACCGTACCGCTGGCATCACACCGTTGGGCCCCGGAGAATGCCAGATTGCGGCCATCTCTGATTCTGTGAGGCCGTAGGGAGTCATCGCAGCGAGAGTCAGGAGACGAATTGTGTCCTTGGAATCCAGATCATCATCACTGAGTCGATCACGGATATCTTTTAGTGATTGCTCGACGTGGGCGATCGCGCTCCGCCGCGGGGCCGCTGAATCCTCAATTGGCAACCGGCCTTCAGAATCGTATGCGGTCAGTAGGTCGTCAGCGACGAGGAACAAACCGTTGGAAAGCCGGGCGACCTGGTGAGCTGCGGTTATGAGCGCCTCATTTGTCAGCGACGGAGCAAGGCGCGTTAATGCGTACTCTTGAATCTCTTCATCGGCCACTGCCGAAAGTTCGATCGTGTCCGCGCTTATATTTTCCGGTAGGTATTGCGAAGACAACAGGACCTTCAACCGCCAGTCAGGAAACCTGTGACGGTAGGTAAGTAGGCGTTCGATGTCCGAATAACCGCCCTGTGGCTCGACCAACAACTCATTTATTGCATCTATGGCTATCACCAGGACTGGAGGCGCGGTGTCACGGGTTGCGCGACGATCCAGTTCGACCGATAGCGCACCTATGGAAGTGTCGCCCGACGACACGATCATCGTGCCGACGAGCGCGCCGATCGTCGTCGGGCTGATGCCGCCGACGCTCGTCGCCGAGGAGATGAGCACATCGGCCGGCTGAGGGGCGACCCCCTCACTCGCTAGCGCTTTGATGATTGAGTTGAACAGTACTGCGCGGTCGACGACCCGCTCAGCATATGACACAAGGACGGTGCCGGTCGAACGAAGCACCGCGAATGGCACCTGAACACCAGATGCCGCGTTTAGGTGGGCGACCGCCTGTTCCATGAGCACGCTCTTGCCGGCACCCGGCTCGCCGACAAGCACCATGACGTCATCTGCCCCACGATCGACAGCCCACTCTGCTAGCTGGTTAAGCAGTCGCGTCCGCTGAAACTGGGGCCGGATTCGCACAATGAACGGGGCGGAACCGAGCGAGTCGTCGTCCTGGTTAGCACCGACAAGGAGCCGTACACCCTTCTCTGCCAGACGGATGAGCGCACCGAAGAGCTTGCGGGTCCAAACCTGTGGTAGTTCGTCTAGGTCATCAATGATCACCAGCGTGACGGCTGCTGGCGCCTCCGCCGTCCCGGTGAGCGTGTCGGCCAACGCTTCCTGCGGCTCGGCGACTGAGCCGGTAATGCCGTCAGGACCGAACCTCACCCAGCTCGTGGCGTCGGGCACAGCTATACCCGACGCGAGAAGCAGGTTGATGACCTGCGACCTGTCCGCCGCCTTCCCGCCCAGAACCGCAGCGACGGTCTGGCCTCGTCGCCCGCGCAGCCAGCGCTTGAGCTCTGCGACGGCGTCTCCAAGCGTCAGCGCGGTGAGCGGCCGCCGGTCAGGGGAGGTCACGGCGCCGTTTCCTCTGGTGGCGGGCCCTGATCCTGGTGACCGAAGCTGTCGATCACGGCGCCGTAGGTCGTCGTGCCTTCGTCGCCGCCCTGGACCCGGTGCTGCACCTCGAGTGTGCCGCGGAACGTCCCTGCACGGAGGCCGACGTGTTGCCCCTTTGTGTCGATCAGATCGGTGCGGACAACGGCTCGATCGCCCATTTGGTCGGAGGCTGGTGGAAACTGCAATTTCCGTCCATAAATCTGCTCGATTCTGCGATGCAGGTCAGCCAGGGCAGAGAGAAGATCCGGGTCGTCACCGCGTACCAGGTCAGGATCGTCCGCGTACGGGGTCAACACCCCCACCAACTGCTGCAGCTCGGGCAGCATCCGGTGCAGCCGTTCGTCATTGGGAATCCACGACTTGGCACCTTGATCGATTGCTGCGAGAGGACTTTCTGGCAATTCCTTCGTCTTGTCTCCGGCCTTGTTGCGCCGAACTCGGACAATCAAATCGCGCAGCGTCTCGAAGAGGATAGAAAACGTTGGACCAATTGCTGCACCAGCGATTCCGACGAGTGAAAATGGGTCGGTCACACGCGTATTCCGATCTCTGAGACCACCCGAACGACCTTTCGGCGCTCGGACCAATATTCCACAACATGAGCGACGTTCTCCCCATTCGGCAGGGCCCACCAGTATCGCATCCATCCGATGCGCGACACAAGAGTCGGACCGGACTTGAGTCAGATAGGATGGCCCGGTTCCTGGGCCTCGATCCACCGATGAAGGTCGGACCGGCAGGACCCCGGCTATAGAAAGTGCCCTCTGAACTGGAAGGATAGGAGTTCTGACGCTTCTA